>JAYUAG010000438.1:0-3467 GCA_043741475.1 Thermoflexaceae bacterium
GGGGCGACGTCGTCGATGAGCGCGGAGACCTGGCCCATCTGGGCGCGCTTCACTTCCCCAAGGACCTCCTGGGCGAACTCCGCTTTGGCGACGCGCGGACGGATTCGGCCTTCGGCGGAAGCGGTCGAGGTGTCCTTCGCCGCGAGGATGAGTTTGTGGTAGTGGGGCGGCATCTCCGCCTCTGTCGTCGCAATTAGCCGGGTGCCGAGCTGGACGCCGTCGGCGCCAAGGGCAAAGACCGCTGCCAGCCCGTGGCCGTCGGCGACAGCGCCCGCGGCGACGAGCGGCATGCCGGGCAGGGCCTTTCGGATCGATGGGATGAGCACCATCATGCTCACATCGCTATCGCCACGGTAGCCGCCCGATTCGGCTGGTTCGGCGATGATCGCATCGGCGCCGGCATCGGCCGCCTTTTGCGCGTGCATGGTGGAGGGTACGACGTGGGCGACGCGGATCCCATGTCCCTTGAGCCTTGCCGTGAGGATGCGGGGGCTTCCGGCGGAGGTGATGACGGCTTTCACCCCTTCGTCGATGCAGATCTGAATCTTCTCCTCGAGCTGGTCTGCGGTCATCAAGGAGAGAGGGAAGTTGATCGCGAAGGGCTTCGCGGTGGCCGATTGGAAGGCGCGGATGCGCTCCCGCACCTGGGCGGGAGTGCCGCCGGCGCCGGCGATCGTGCCAAGGCCACCAGCCTCCGAGACAGCGATTCCGAGAGCGGGGGTAGCCGCCACGGCCCCCATGATGAGCGGATATTCGATGCCGAAGAGTTCACATATTGGATTCAATGGTGGGGCCTTCCACGTCGCGCTACGGCGCCGTCGCCCGCCGATGATGGCCCAGGAGAGGGGTAGGGTCATCCGCCCCTGATGCTCACGCCGGGCACGCGCGTTGCGCTGCCGAGATGGTGTTGGTACGGCTGGAGGGATTCGAACCCCCGACCCTCTGTTCCGAAGGCAACCGGCCCCATTCGAGAGATTGCGGCCCCGTTTTGAATCTGCGCCGACCCTGATTTCGCACCGGTCCCGAGGTCAGTCAGGGTGTCGGTTCGCGTACAAATTCGCAGAAATGCAGAGGAAATTCAAGGGTCCCGACACCCTGTCTCCAGTCCTTTACCTAAACAGTCATCGGGATGTGTGTTCGAAACCGACCAAGTCGAGCGCGCGTCGATTCTTGTGGACGTAACGCTGCCTCGACGGTAGCCCTCCCCGTCGTCGCGGCCCATCGGGCGAGCGGCGGAGCGTGCAGGCAGCAGCGACCGGGCCAAATGCTGTCAGGCATGTTGACGGGAAGCCGGCCTACAGGAGCTTACGTTCGAGTTGCTGGCCATCCCGGCGCTGGATCTCTTGGCGAGGAAAAGTGAGGAACGCGACGCTGTCCAGCTTCTGAGCACGCGCCAGGGTCAGCCGGTCAGGCAGGGTGGGCCTGGCCTCGCGACCGCTGTGGGTTCGCTGGGCGCCAGCAGCCCGTCCTCGCACGGTAGCTCTTGACGGGCAGGGCAAGGCGGCCGTAACCGCGGCAGCGCACGCGGAGCGCGGATCCGAGTTCGGCCGCTACCTCGAAACCGAATCCCGTTCGCTTTGTCACCATCGAACGAACATCGGGATGATTGCACCGTCGCGCGTAAGAATAGGCGAGGCCGCGCTCCCTTTCCGCGCCACTGTGACCCTCGCGGCAACCAGACGGCAAGGCTGATTGCGGTCGGCCGAGGACCGGCCTTCATCCAAGCGCAGCGCCGTCATCCATACGACGGAGGAATCGCGCAATGCCGGCGTCGGCCCGGGGAGCCCAGACGCGGGGCGTTGGGACTTGGAGTTGGTGGAACTGCTCGGGTGTCGCCGGTGACCGCCAGATCATGCAGATGGCGTGGCGCCAAGTTCCGTTCATGTCTCTCGACCCCGGGCTCGATGCGGCTCCTCAGCGACTCATCGGCACCCGTGGTAGCGCCGAAACGGTCCGGTCCTCGCCCTCAGCAGCCGGAAACCGATCAATCGTTACTCGGCGGCCCCTTGTACCAGTCGAAGGGAATCGCGGTATAGAAATGGCACCCAAAACGTCGGATCAGCAGCCGTACCGCGAATTTCGAAGAACCCGATCTTCACAAGACGTTGAGCTCGCTTGATCGCTTCTTCTCTTCCAACCCGCCAGAGCGCGGCCAGCGTGTTCGGCGTCTGCTCGGCCTCCGCGGCCTCCATCGCTTCGATGTAAGACCGTTCGGCCGGGTACTCCGCGTAGACCGTTTGCTCCAGCCGAACGAGGGACACTTCCGGCAACGCTTCCTTCACAGCTGCGGCTGAAAACAACAGTTCGCCAGTCGGGCCCGACTGCCCGATCTCGAGACTATGGAGTTGAGCGGACCTCGCCGCCTCGAGCAAGTGGATCAGTTCGCGGGGCGCGGCGCGGCGCGTACCGTCCCTGGTTCGACTCAACATCCAACTGAACGTCGTTGGCTTGTTGGGCCTTGCTCGACTTGCCGCGGGAACAGCCGATAGAACAGTCCCTCTTGTTCAGGTTGGGACGCTAGGGTCGATTCTGGGCTGACGCCGTATGCATCCACGAGTGCGATGTTGCCGAGAAGCCGGCGCACGACGAGGTTGAGTAGTGACGGGCGATACCGGGACTTATTCGAACCATCGGCTTTGCCATTTGCGCTCGCAATTCGAGTCGGCACGAACGAGAAATCCCAGTGATCGCGCTTTGGCGCGACCCTCAGTGGCGGGGGACTCGCTGCGGCGCCCACGGCGCTTCGCCCGCAGGCGGTCGGCAAGGGGTGGAGCGAAGCGGGCTTCCCACTGGCGCATGGTCTCGTTGGTCACGGCGAAGCCACGGGTGAGGCGCATCTCGGCAACCTCGCGCAGGCTGAGCTTGTAGCGGAGATGCCAGAGGACCGCATTGATCACGATTTCCGTCGGGTACTGGAGATCGTTGTAGAGCGTCCCGCTGCGCTCGTTGAAGCTGACAGACGAAGCGGACCTAGCCCAGGGACGTGGTGCCCCGGCGATTCGCTGCCCGGCTGACTCTCGTCAGATTCATGTCGGGACATGCGTCGTCGTCACTTCGCAGAGGAGCTTGTCGTCATCGCCGAAGACCAGGGTGCGAACGACGGTGATGCGGCGGCCGACGCGGATGGGCGCGGAGACGGCGCGGATCGTCCCGCCCTGCCGGTTCGCGCGTATGACGGCGTGCAGGTCCACGCCCACCATGAACTTGCGTTCGCCGAACTTCTCGAAATAGCCCCGGTTCGCCGCGCCCGTCGAAAGGTTGTCGGCCATGGAGAGAAAGAGGCCGCCGTTGATTCCGCCCGTGGGGTTGCAGTGGTGGGGCAGGATTCGTACCGTCGCGTGGCGCGGAACCGGTTCGTCATCGTGTTCCATGCCGATATACTCGTCGAACGTCATTCCGTGCCCGGCGTTTTATCGGCGTCCACGCGCCAAGGATCGCGCCGATTCTGTGCGGTCGACGCGGCCACG
>JAYUAG010000439.1:0-17956 GCA_043741475.1 Thermoflexaceae bacterium
ACTCCGATACTCAGTAGATGGGCGCCTTGAAGTCCGGGCCGAGGCGGATGAGGACGTCTGGCTGGGAGTTGAGGGTGCGCTTCTCGACGGTGATCGCGGAGGTGGGAATGCCCACCCACTTCGCGATGTCTTCGGCCATGGCACGGCGCTGTTCACTGTAGAGGACGATCGTGGTCGTGGGCTGGGCGGCGACATCAGGCGCGAGGTGGACCGTGGGGAAGCCCCGGTCGAACTGGAGGAAGCGCGCCAGTGACTCGGCGCGGACGACGCCCGCGGGCCCGGCTGCATTCTCGATCTCGACCGTCGATTTGGCGTAGCGGGACTTCGTGAACGTCTGATTGATCCAGTAGCGGACGTTATCCGGGTTCCAGTGGAGGTAGGCGGCGCCGGTGACCGGTTCGGTGAAGGGGATCATCGTCTCGACGCCGTTCACCGGGTCGCCGAGGGAATAGAGGCTGATCTGCCCGCCGGTGTCTTTGAGCAGAGGCAGGTAGCTGACCACTTCGGTGAAGGGGATGTTGTGGCGCACAACCGTGTTGTAGGCGTCCCAGAGTTCCCGTGGGTTGTTGTTCAGGAGGCCACGCGCGAAGACCTCGTGGAGCGAAGTCGACAGGACGAGTTGCTGGCGCTTGACGCGGTTGAGGTCGCTGTCGTTGCGGTACCGACCAAAAGCGACCGCACGGTAGCCGTTGAGCTTGTTCTTGCCCGGCGTGAACGTCTCGTAGTGCGCGTTCGTCTCGTCGTCATCGGTGTAGTAAAAGTCGTAGACGGCGAGTTCCTGGGGGATATCGATCTCGATGCCGCCGATGGCGTCGATCAGTTTTTCGACGCCCTTGAAGTCCATCCACACCCAACGATCGATCTGGATACCGAAGTTCCTCGTGATGTCGGCGGCGAGGGCCTCAGCGCCGATGCGGATGCCCTTGTTCGGGTCATCGCCCACCCGCCAGCCGGAGGCGAGGATGGCCTGCGCGTAAGAGGCGTTGATCCGGTTCTCGTAGACAAAGCCGTTAGGCAGCTTGAGGTTGATCGTCATGTCGCGCGGGAAGCTGAGGGCGCTGATCGTCTTTGAAACGGGATCCATCGTCGCGATCATGATCGTGTCTGTGTTGTATGGCGCGCCCGAATTCGCGTCGTTGGCCACGGCGCTTGCAGCGATGCTCGCAGGGTCCGTGTAGCCCTCGCCGATCGGACGCTTGTCAACGCCGATGATGAGCACATTGATGCGGCGATTGAACGAACTCTCCTCGGAAGGCTTGACCACGGAGAGCGGGCCGATGTTCTGGAAAATGTCGGTCACGCCGGGGATCGTCAGGTTTTGGCCGCGCGCAAGCTCGGGCGTCACCCGCGTCAGCGTCACGACGGCGGCGTAGAACGAGGCCATGGCGAAGGTGATAAGCGAGAGCGCGAAGAACAGGCGTTCGCGCCGGGGGAGCAAGGGACGCGGGGCGGTGGCCGAGAGCCTCCGATAGTGGAGGGCGCGAGGGTCGACCCGGCCTGCCATGCCTTCCCAACCTAGCGACGACGGCTGACACGATCAACGGATCGGCGCGTTACAGACCGGGATTTTGCCCGGCGTTTACCTTCCCCTTTGGCCGTGGCCAGTCCATGTCAGTCCATGCCCAACTCTTTGAGGCGCTCGTCGTCGATGCCGAAGTAGTGGCCCAGTTCATGGAGGACGGTGCGGCGAACCTGTTCGCGGACCTCGTCGTCATCCGCGCAGAGGGCCTCGATGGGCTCCCGGTAGATGCTGATCTTGTCCGGCGGGACGAGGTTGTAGAACTCGCCGCGGGCTGTGAGCGGGACGCCGTGATAGAGGCCGAGAAGGGTTTGGCCCGGCCCCAGCCCGGCGAGTTTGCGGTCGCGGGCGGTGGGGCGGCGTTCAATGACGATATCAACGTTGTGGACGCGGCCCAGCAATGCGGGCGGGAGGGTGGCGACGGCTTCACGCACGAGACGGCGGAAGTGCGCGCGTTCGAGGGCCATCAACGAAGCCGGGCGGGGGCGCTCCAGAGAGTGCGGAAGCCTTCGCCGCGGACGGCATCACGCTCCGCCTTCCGCTCCAGCGAAACCAGTTCATCGAGGGCGGCGCCGGCGGAACGGACGGCTTCGACGTAGCCGGAATCGGAGACGCGCCCCATGACTTCGTTCCACGCGGGTGAGCCGTGGAGTGAGCGGGCGAAACGCGGCCACCAGATGGCGACGATCCGTTCGGGGAGAGGAAACCGGGGGCGGATACGCTGGAGTTCGCGGTAGCGTTCTTCCACCGAGGTGACGGCCTCGACGACACGGATGAGGGGGCCATCGACATCGTTGTTGCGGAAGTCGAAGAGGAGGCGTTGGCCGAGCGTGACGAAGCGCATGACGACCACGTCGGACCCGGCGAGGCTGGAGAGGATGTCCTGAAGGTCAACGTTGAAATCATTGTCCACGGGCTCTGGGATGGTACGGACGGGGATCCTTCCGGGCCAGCGCGTCCTCGCCTCGGCGCGTCGCTCCGCTTCGTGGGCGACACTTCACTCACGCGAGGCAGCCTCCCGGCGCAACGACGGCCCGGGTAGCCGTGCGCCACTGCGCGCACGGGCTGTCGGTCGTAGCCGGAAGCGCCCGCCGCACCCTACACACGCCCAGATCCGTACCGCGACCGTCAGGGAGCGCCACTCCTCACGGGACGTCCGCGGCGCGATTCGCGGGCCGATACCGCGCCTTGCGCTCCCTATCGGTCGCGGCGCAACGACGGCCCTGGTAGCCGTGCGCCACTGCGCGCACGGGCTGTCGGTCGTAGCCGGCAGCGCCCGTACGTCCGCAACTGCTCAATGATCTGTCAGCGGATCGACGGGTCGAAGTCCATCGAGATGTGGCCCGCCGCCTTGTAGCGCTCCCACTCCTCGTCGCTCACGCCGATGACCTCGCGGTAGACGTATTCGTTGTGCTCGCCCATGGCGGCGGCCGGCAGCCGGACGGTGATGGGAGTCTCGGGGAAGCGGAACATGGGGGCGGGGAAGCGATAGTCGCGGTCCAGGTCGAAGAGGCGCTGTGGCTGGTAGAGACCGCGGGCGCGAACGTGTTCGTCATCGAAGAGGCGGGAGCTTTCCAGCACAGGAGCGGCGGGCACGCCGGCACGCTGCAGCAGGTGGAAGAGATCGTAGTCATCCTGCCGGGCGGTCCAGTCAGCGATTTCACGGTCGAGCCGGTCGTGGGCCGACCGGCGGCCTTCTTCTGACGCGAGGACGGGGTCCGCCGCCCAGTCTGTGCGGGCCATCACACGGCAAAGCGTCCGCCATTCTTCGTCAGAGCGCACTTCGATCGCGATCCAGCGATCGAGAGCCTGCTCCGGGCCGCCGTCGCTGCGGCAGGGGTAGACCCCGCAGGGCGCATAGCCGTGCACCGAACGGTTGCCGATGGCCCCGCTTTCGCGGCCGTTGAGGGCGTAGTCCATGTAGGCCTGGGCAAGCATGGCGGCGGCGTTCTCCGCCTGGCCGACCTCGATCAGCTGGCCGTGTCCGGTCTGCTTGCGATGCCAGGCGGCCATCATCACGGCAAGGGCCGCCTGGGCGCCGGCCATGTAGTCGCCCGAGAAGATTGCGGAGTTGTATGTGGGGTCGAGGTCGCGGTAGCCACGCAGGAGCGTGTGGCCGGCGACGGATTCGAGATGGACGCCGAGCGCTCTTGCCTGGGCGTAAGGGCCGTTCGAGCCGTACGCGGGCATGCGCACCATGATAATGCGGTCGTTCTGCGTCTTCAGCCAGTCGTAGGTGATGGCGAGCTTCTCGAGCGTCTCGGTGGCGTTGTTTTCGATGACGACATCGCTCTTAGCGACGAGACGGGCCAACAGCGCTTTCCCCTCGGGGCGGCGAATGTCCATGGTCACGCTCTTCTTGTTACGCATGAGCGAGACGAAGGTGGGATGGTAATTCCAGGCGCGGGGACCGGGTTCGTTGTTCGGGTAGCCGCCGGCGGCGGGTGCGAGACGCGCGAGCAGCTCCTTTGAGGGGCGGGCGATCGTGCCGCGGGTCATTGGCTGCAGGACGAAGGGGTTCTCGACCTTGATCACCTCGGCGCCGAGGTCCGCAAGCAGGAGGGTACTGAACGGCCCAGCCCAGACCACGCAGAAATCGAGGACGCGCAGGCCTTCAAGCGGCAGATGTGGGGAAGGAAGGGTCGGGACGGCGGCCCGTACCGGCGGGCTCTCGGCGAGCACTTCGGCGGTATGCTCGCCGAGGCGCGGCGCCGGCCGCCGGAGTTCCCACGGAGAATCGTGCATGATCAACGGCCGGCCGGGGATCTCGTGACTGCCGAGGTCCGGGTGGTCGACCGTTTGCCAGAAGCCACGGTCGCGGAAGTGGGCGTCGGCAGCGAGTTCCGCGACCGTGAACAGCGGCGCGCAGAGGACGCGTGCCTCGCGAGCGCTGTCCCAGATCTCGCGCATTGTCCGTTCGAACGCCCAGGGGAAGAAGTTCCCTTCGAATTCTTCAACGAGGGACGGGTCGACAAGGGCGCCGGGGACGGTCCACTTCGGGTCCATAGCCCACTCGGGATAGCCGAGCATGCGCTGGAAGCGGTCCCAGCGGGCGCCGGCGGCGCTCATTTCGACGTAGCCGTCAGCACAGGGATAGATGCCGCTGAGGATGGGGCGGGTGGCGCGGGAGGGGCGCAACGACCGCCGGCCGGAAAACTCGAACGCGGTCGGGCCGACGTGGCGGCGGTCGGCGCCCACGATGTGGCTGTCGGCGATGGAGAAATCGACGTGCTGGCCGACGCCCTGCTCACGGCTCGCGATCACGGCGGCCATGATCGCGGTGGCGGCGGCGGCCCCCGACTCCACGAGGGCGGCCGTGCCATACATCTTCACTGGCTCACGTTCGGCGGTACCCATCGTGTACATCTCGCCGGCGAAGGCGTAGAGCACGAGGTCATCGCCCTGGTAGTCGCGATAGGGGCTCTCCTGGCCAAAGTTCGTGATGCTGATAAGCGGCAGATCCGGCCGCTGCGCGTGGACGAAGTCCCAGCCGAGACCGAGTGCGTCCAGGACTCCCGGCGCGCAGCTCTCAACCACGGCGTCGGCGCGGTCGAGGAGCATGGCGAACGCGACTCGACCGTGCTCAGTCGCCAGGTCCAGCACCACCGAACGCTTATTGATGTTGAAGAAGGCGAAGGCGCCGCTCTTCTCGCGGTGACGTTCGTCGTCCTTGAAGGGCGGGAGCGATCGTGCCGGGTCGCCGCCCGGCCGCTCGACCTTGATCACGTCAGCGCCGAAGTCGGCGAGGAGCCTGGTCGCGTAAGGGCCGGCGATGTGTTCGGTCAGGTCGAGGATGACGATATCGCTGATCGGGCCCACTGCCGCCTCCAGGTCGTTGGGCGGCATTCTACGCAGTCTCGCTCAGGGCGCTCAGGGGAGTGATTCGCGGGGACACGCGGATGGACACGATGATGGACACGATGATGGACATGTACCACAACGCTGGTGGCGTTTCAGATTCAAAAATCATGTGATATGATGGACACGTTCACAGACATTGCGCTGGACAGGGGAGGATTCCGGGCCTTCTGATTGCGCGAGCGGTCTGACCGCGCTTCACTGGCGCGCATGGACCTGCCACCGCTGATCATCGAAGCCGCCATCAACGGAGCGACGCCGAAGACACGCAACCCGAACGTGCCGCGCACGCCCGTCGAGGTCGCGGCGGAGGGCCTTGCCTGCCTCGAGGCTGGCGCGGTGATCGTCCACAACCACAACGACGAACCTGTCGTCGGCGGCCCCGACGGTGTCCACTCCGCGGCCCCGTACATCGCCGCATGGAGCGCGATCCTCGCGAAACGGCCGGGCGCGTTGCTCTACCCGACGATGGCGAGCGGCGGCCCGCACACTTCGATCGAGGAGCGTTACGCGCACATCCCGGCGCTCGCGGAGGCGGGCGTGCTCCGGATCGGGCTGGTTGACCCGGGCTGCGTCAACGTCGGTGGCAGCGACCGTGAAGGCCTGCCCGTAGCCTCGGACTTTACCTATGTGAACACCTTTCGCGACGCACGGCACATGTTCGAGACCTGCAACGAGCTGCGACTCGGGCCGAGCATCTCCTGTTTCGAACCGGGCTTCGTGCGGGTGGCGATGCGTTATGCGAAGGCTGGCCGAATGCCCCAGGGCGCGCTCGTGAAGTTTTACTTCGGCGGCGAATCTTCGAACTTCGGCCTGCTCCCCACCGAGAAAGCGCTGGACGCCTGCATCGAGATGGTCGAAGGGTCGGGGCTGCCGTGGCTGGCGGCAGTGCTCGGTGGAGACATCGGCGCCTGCGGGATGGCGAAGCTCGTGATCGAGCGCGGCGGGCACGTCCGCGTTGGCCTGGAGGATTATGCGGGCGCCAGGACGCCGGCCAACGTAGAACTGGTCCGCGAGGTGGTGGCCATCGCGAAGGCCGCTGGCCGCGCGGTTGCGACGTGCGACGAAGCGGCGGCCCTCCTCAACTTGCCGCGCGGACGCTATCCTTCCTGACATGAGCATCGTCACCGTCGCCACAAGCAATCGCGAACTGCTGCAGGCCAACAACCTGCTCGACCCGGGCGTCGACTTCGACCGCGTGCGGCTGCACGTTGGGGGCATGCCGACCTGGTACCTGAGGGTCATACGGCGCGGCGCGATCACGCTCGGCAGTCAGATCTGGTTTCGCAATGAGGAGAAGCGCGACAACCTGGCGCTCGTCGCCCACGAACTCGTTCACGTGGCTCAGTACGGGGAGATGGGCGTGGTGCGCTTCTGGCTGCGTTACCTGAAAGACATGGCGAAGGCGGGCTTCAAGTACAGCAAGCAGCTGCCGCTCGAAGCGCCTGCATACGCGCGTCAGCGGCTGGCGGAAGAGGTGCTCGGTCTGCGGTAAGGCGGTGGAGGCGCCTGAACCCGGTGGAACCGCGACCGCAGGAAGCGGCAGTGCCCGGCTCCCTACTCCACGCTTACGTCTGGGCTCGTTGGCCCGACCGTCGTCCGCCGCCCAGGTCCGCCGCCAACAGTTCCCACACGAGCCCAGCCACCGTGGCCGCCGCCAGTCCCCCGTCGACCGTCCGCCATCGGCCCGGGTCCGCGGCAGCAAGCGCTCGATAACCCGCCCGCACGCGTTCGTGGAAGGCGAGAGCCTCCGTGCCCGTGCGGATGGCCTCGGTTTCGCCGCGTTTCCTCGCCAGCCCCGCGGCGGGGTCCAGGTCAAGGTAGAGGACGACATCGGGTTCGAGGCCTCCGGTCGCGAGCGCATTCGCGGCCCGCAACTGAGCGAGATCGAGCCCGCGGCCATAACCCTGGTAGGCGAAGGTGCTCCCGGAGAACCGGTCGCAGATGACGACCTCGCCGCGGTCAAGCGCAGGCCGGATGACCGTTTCCACCAGCTGCGCGCGCGCCACGAGGAACGCGAACGTCTCCGCCCAGGGTGTGATCGGGAGGCGAAGCAGGTCCCGCACTCTCTCGCCAGCGGGAGTGCCGCCGGGCTCGCGGGTCAGCGTCACGACGCGGCCGAGGTCGCGGAAGCGCCCCGCAAGGGCGGTGGCGAGCGTGCTCTTGCCGGCGCCTTCGCCCCCTTCTAAGACGATGAAGGCACTCACGGCCGTCCATGTTAGTGGGCGATTTACCTAAGATCCCGTGAACGGCGCTGTTCACCTCACGGCGCCAGTCGATCGGCGTCGTTAGCCCGCGCGCCAGCAAGGGCCCCTGTCCATCGCGCCACAGACGCTGGGCCCGCCCTCCCCCGGTCAGGCAAGGCTCGCTTCCGCCGCCTAACCCGGCCGCTCGAAGGGGCTGCCATTGCCCGCGAAAGGCAGGATCTTTACGCGGCGGTGCGGCTCTTTACCGCTGCTCCGGCTCTCCAGGTTGTAGCGATTCGCCATCTGGTGTTGGACACGGCGGATGTAGCTGCTTGCGGGGGCGAGTTCGACGGGCCGGCCCTCGTCCATCACGCGCGCGATCGCGTCTTCCGTCTCGCGGAAGGCTTCGACGTTGGGGTCGCGATGGCCGCCAGCGTTCGGGCGGAACTGGAGCAAGGCCTGCTCTATCTGGTGTTGCGTGTTGCTCTTGAGTACGTAGATCGGCATGGAGCGCTCTTCCGCTTCGCGGAGGGCGGCAGGCTTGCTGCGGTAGTAGGAGCGAAGGGTGATCATCGCGTCCGCATCGGCCTGGTCATCGACGACTTCGACGGGCACGCCCATAGCGCGGATCGATTGATCGAGGCGGGCTTTGGAGAGGCCGTAGGGATAGAGCTTCGTGGCGCGCTCGCCCGCGCTGTCTCTCGCGATGAGACGTGAGGGCTGGAGTTCGACAATGGGCCGCTCTTCCCGTACGTGGCCGCCGCCGCGATGGTGGCGCGCGTGGCCGATCTCCCAGCCGGCCCCGGTGCGGTAGGGGGCGCGTGCTGGCTGCCGTGTATCGTCGTCGTCGGGCACGTCGTCCACGATCTCGATGCGGCCACCAGGGCCGAGCTGACGCACCTCGGCGGGTGCGTTCCACCCTCGCAAGAGGGAGTCGACCGTCTCCGCGACATCCGAGTGGAGGGCCACGCGTTGCCAGCTCTGGATCTCGACGATAACGTCGAAGGTGGGCGGCGCCTTGCGTTCGAGAATCGACTTCTGCGTTCCCCTGCGGCGGGCCTCATCGTCCCCGAGGGTGACGGATTGGATGCCGCCGATAAGGTCGGCGAGGGTGGGATTGAGCATGAGGTTCTCAAGGGTGTTGCCGTGGGCTGTGCCGACGAGTTGGACGCCGCGCTCGGCGATCGTGCGTGCCGCCTGGGCTTCGAGTTCGGTGCCGATCTCGTCGATGACGATGACCTCGGGCATGTGGTTCTCGACGGCTTCGATCATGACGGCATGCTGGGCGGCTGGCGTGGACACCTGCATCCTCCGAGCGCCGCCTATGGCCGGGTGCGGGATGTCGCCATCGCCGCCGATTTCGTTGGAGGTGTCCACGATGACAACGCGTTTATTGGCGTCGTCGGCGAGGACGCGCGCGACTTCGCGGAGCATGGTCGTCTTGCCGACGCCGGGACGGCCGAGGAGGAGGATGCTCTTGTCGCTGAGGACGAGGTCTTCGATGACACGGATGGTGCCGTAGACGGCGCGGCCGATGCGGCAGGTGAGGCCGACGACCTTGCCCCGGCGGTTGCGGATGCAGGAGATGCGATGGAGCGTGCGCTCGATGCCGGCGCGATTGTCGTCGCCGAAGGCGCCGATGCGCTCCATTACGTAGGCGATGTCCTCTTCCGAGACATCGGTGTGCGATAGCACCACTTCGCGGCCGGGGTAGCGCGCCTCCGGGAGCCGGCCCAGGTCCATCACGACTTCGAGCAGGCCTTCGCGCCGGGCCTCGCTGGAGAGTGCCTGGCGGAGCGCCGGAGGGAGCGAATCGAGCAGCAGGTCGAGATCGTCGGTGACGATCTGTTCAGAGGGAATGATGTTCGCCGGGGTTGGTTCTTCCACGTTCATCGCGGCCGGGCGATCTCCGCCTGCACCGCCACCATCTCCTTCAGGGGGTTGAGCGCGGCGAGCTGCCGCGCGAAGACGAGCCGGACGCCGAGGGCAGTGTACCCCCGTTCGGCGGCGATGTGCTGGAGGTCGGACTGTTCAAGGTCCAGCACCAGGGTACCGTGACGCGAGGCCTGCCCTTCCACCAGGGTGAGTGCGGTCTCGGCCAGGCCAGCGAGCGTGCTATCGATCAAGAGCCGGCATTCGCGCGGGCCGAAGCCCGCCCATGCGATCACCCCCTTTTCACCGGTGGCGACGAATTCGCGATCGCAATCGTAGGCGCCAATGACGGCACGCCAGCCCTGTTGCGTGGGCGCTTCGATGCGGCGCACGTGCTGCGGTACAGCGCGGCAGTAGAGGCGGAACACCCCGGGGCGGTCGGGGCGTGTCATCGGCCGGAAGGGAGATTCGACGATGCTGCTGTCCCGTCCGCGGATGGCGTAGAGGAGCTCTTCGCGGAAGGAAAGCAGGCCGCCGCGGTGGAGGGCCTGGGTGTGAGGTGAACCCTCGGGCGCGCGCAGGAAGAGGGTCCGGCCTCCGCGGCGCGCCATTTCCAGCCCCGTGCCGGTGAGCAGGGCGGTGACCACATCATCGTCTTTGTCGCGGCGAAGGCGGAGCGAGACGACCTCCCAGGCGGCGCCGCCATCGAGCTCGCGGCCGACGAGGATGCCGCGATAGGTGAGGCCGCGGCGAATGCCGACGACCACCGTCCGGGGCATGCGGGGCAGGTGGGTGATGCCGGTAGCGGCAAGGGTCGAGGCAACAAAGACGTTCTCAGCGGAGTTCATGGCGACCACCTCGGTTGCGAGTCGGCCGAGCTGGGGCCAGAGGGTGGCGGCGTCGAGGGGGCTGAGGGGGTCGGCGCGGAGGTCGCTCATGGTGTCCGCTCCCGGCCTGTGCTGCGCCAGTAGGCCGAGCCATCCCGCTCTCGTTCGAGGAACCCAAGGTCGCAAAGAGAGCGCCGTAAGAGTGTGAAATCGCCGAAGGTGTGGGCCCGCCCGAGGATCTCGTTCACCTCTGGTTCCGAATATCTCCGGCCAGCACCGAAGCCCTCTGCGAGGAACGCGGTCGCAGCGAGCTGCGCTCGGCGCTTCGCCGGCCACGTTGCGAGCCGGCCCTGGGCGTCGATGAAGGGAACGAGCGCTTCCGGTACGGCCTGGGCTTCGCCGGCGGCGCGGTGGGCGCCGGCGCCGATGGTGAGGAAGTATTCGTGAAGCCGGGCGTCGTGGGTCAGCTCGGGGTGAAACGATGTGGCGAGGAGGTTCGCCTGGCGGGCAGCCACAATCGTGCCATTGGCGAGCCGGGCAATGGCGCCGGCCGGCGGCCGCACTTCCTCGATCAGCGGCGCGCGAATGAAGACGGCGTGGAACGGGCCGCCGCTGAGGCCCTTGATCTCAAGGTCAGCCTCGAAGCTATCGACCTGGCGCCCGAAGGCGTTGCGGCGGACGCTGATATCCATCATCTCGATGCCGGGACGATCAAGACTATCGACGTTGCGAGCCAGAAGGATGGCGCCCGCGCACGTGCCCCAGACGGGGCGGCCGCTCGCGCAGAAGTCCCGCAGGGGTTGCTGGAAGCCGTTGCTGAGGATGAGCCGGGCAATGCTCGTGCTTTCGCCGCCGGGGATGATGAGCGCGTCCAGTTCGACCAGCTGTGCGGGCTTGCGCGCCTCACGAACCTCGTGGCCGAGAGCGTCGAGCATCTCGCGGTGCTCGCGGAAGTCGCCCTGGAGGGCGAGCACGCCGACGACGCGCCGCGCGGCCGCGGTCGCGCGGCGTTGGGGCGGATTGCTGATGGTTCGAAGCGTGCTCAGGCGATGGTCCCCGGTTCCTTCTCTCGTGTTCTATTGTAGCGCAGGCGGCGGGGGAGTTGCGGCCTCTATTGTCAAGGCTGTGCTAGCGAGATCGGCCTCCTGAGCTCCCCGTTTAGCGGTGCACGAATCGGTTCGAGACCCAGCCGCGGCTCCCGCCGGGCGCCACCACCGGCAGCCACTCGCCAGTAGCTTCGCCCGTGACATCGAGGAGCGCACCATCCGCGTAGCAGCCGCGAACGGGAGCGTCCGGCGCGGGTCGCTCGCGCAGGTTCAGGCATGAGCCCGTCCCCTGGACTTCCGCAACGGCGATGCTCCTGACGCGCTCCACAAATGGCCCACTGCCGAAGATGGGGTCGATCGCGGCGGCGAGCGCAGGCAGCGGCAGGAGCCGGCCCCGCGGCGAGATCCACGAGCACGGTCTGGTAGCCGTTGCCGGGAACCTCGGTGGTGCCGAGGAACCGCGTGCCGTCCACGGCGGTGATGTCGTACAGCCACCCGCCTTCCGGGAGGCGCCAGGCCTCCAGCGGTTGCCCGTCCGCCTTCGTCTTGAGGAGGTAGTATTCGTGACCGAGCGAGCGGACCACCTCGAAGGTGGCGCGCGCGGACGCGGTCGAGACGCGCTGAAAGCCGCCGAGGGCGATGTCCTTCGTGGGGGTGAAGAGGATGCGTCCGTCCTCGTCGTAGACGGGCGACGTCTCGTCGCCCGGCCGCGCCCAGGTGAGGCGCCCGAGGGCGTTCTCGTACGGCGCCAGTCCGGGAAGCGGCGGGGCGACCGGCGACTTACCGGGCCACGTTTCGTAACGAACAACGAAGCCGCCCGGAGCCGGGAACGTGATGAAAGACACGACAGGCCCCGCCCGCGTCCAGCCCACGAACTGTCCTCCGAAGGGTAACTCGCCTTCTCTGCGCCACGTCACGCCGCCGTCCACGGAACGGTACACCTCGCCGTCCATGGCGCCCTGAGGAAGCTCGCCGCACGCGCAGGCCAAGAAGGCGCTGCCTTCGGACCGGTTCCTTACGCCAACGCCGCAGCTCTGACCGCGGCAAACGGCGACGACGATCTCTTCCATTCGCTCGTCGGCGGCCACGGTGTAGGGGCCGATGTTCGTCGAAGAGCGAGCACCGAAGGCCGCGAACAGGTCGACGATCTGGTTGTTGCCGCCAGCGTCGAGGTAAGCGCGGAATAAGGTGTTCGGCGGCCCGTCAGACTGGTAGTGCGCCGCCCGGTAGTACACGACGAGGCCACCGGGCAATGATTGCGCCGGGCCGTAACCGAGTTCGTGCACGGGGACGCTGCGCAGCGGCGCGGGCGCCGGAGGAGGCGCGGCCGTCGGGGCAGGGACGGCCGTGGTTGCCTGCGTCGAAGTCGCGGATAGGGCAATCGTAGCCGTCTGTTCAGTTCTTGGGGCGGCGGGCGCCTTCTCGTCGCAGGCAGAGGCAAGAAAGACCGCCACGGTCAGCGCGCCGAACCACTGCAACCGTGCTTTCATTCAACAAGAGTAACGCCCGGCAACGCGCAGAAGTTCCGCGCCGGACCTCTACGTCACCCGGCGACCTGCGCCATCAGCATGCTGTCGCGCTCGGAGGGGCGACGGTCGAGGCGGGCGCGAAGCAGCGGCTCGGCCTGCTCGAAGCGTCCGGCGCGGACGCAGGCTTCGAGCAGCGTGTCTTCGAACACTTCGCGTTGGGCGTTGCTCCCGCCAATCCGGACGATGCTTTCGTGAAGCGGCAGCAGCACCTCGACGGCCCGCTCGTACTCCTGGCGGGCGAAGGCAGCGATCGCGTCGACGATAGCGACGACCACCGGGCCGGCGGGTTGCTTGCCGGAGGTCTCGCGTTTGCGCAGTTCCGCCGCGAGCCGGGATAACCCTTCGATGTCATCCGCGGCGGCGTAGGCGAGGGCGCAATGGAGGTCCGCGAAGGTGATGCCAGGTTTGGGGAAGGCGCTGGCGGCGAAATCGCGCAGTTCGCCGCGGCTGTTAGCGGGTCGCTCGACGCCGTACAGGTCGCAGCGCCAGAGGAGCGAGGCGGCGTCGGCTATGCCAATGACCGGCGTGGCGGGACACACGCCAGGGGCCAGCGTTTCTGCGTAGATCTGGCGCACAGCGTCAGGCTTGCCTTGCTTCAGCTGGAAAAGCGCGTTGTGCCAGTTGAGATGGCTGAAGATCGTGGCCTGGCGGGGGAAGCCAGGCAGCCAGCCTGCGAGGAAGGTCCCGCCGCCGCCATGATCGCCGGTTTCGAAGAAGACGTGGGACATGGTGTGGGCGCCATTGCCAGTCCGGGGCTGCAGTTCGAGGGAACGCTCAGCCATGCGCCGCGCGGTCTCGAAGTGTCGCAGCTCGTTGTGGGCGAAGGCGTGAGTGGTGAGGAACCACCAGTCTTCGCCGTAGGCCGCGGCCATCGGCTCCATCAGGGCGAACGTTTCCGTGCGCCAATCCTCGGCCCCGTTGAAGGCGACGAGCCCGAACGGGCCGGCCATTTGCATGAGGATGTAGGCGTCGCGTGGGAATTCGGCCAGGTGCTCGCGCATGAGCGCCATGGCCGCGACAGCGTCGCCGCCGATGGCAGCTGCGAGTGCGGCGATGTGCTGCCGTTCGCGCAAGCTAGCCCCGGACGCGTCCGCGAGCGCACGGTCGCGGTGGGCGATGGTCTCGGGCGTGCGGCCGAGCAGCTGCAGCTGGCGGGCGAGGGCCATGCGCGCCAGGGCGAAACCGTCGTCCGCGCCAGCGGCTTCTTCGAGGGCGGCCTCGGCGCCTTCATTGAAGGCGAGGACGGCGTCGATGCCGGCGCCATAGGCATCGGCGGCGGCAGCTGAGGTTGTGGTGAGTTCGTAGCCGTAGCGGTCGCGGAAAGGCATCGGTGGCGCTCCTTGTGTCATGGAGACACCGCGAGTGTAGCAGCGTGCTCGTGCTCAGTCGTCGAAAGGCATCGAGTCTTCGAGCGACGGTTGGGCGCCGCGCCGTTCGCTTTGTGCGCGGGCGAACAGGGGCGCTCTTACGCCCGCGCCCGGCATCTGCGGCAGTTTCCCATCCATCAGATCCTGGGCGCTCAGGATCTGCACTTTCGGCCAGGCGCGGCCGTTCGCATCGGTCCAGGTGCCCCCCGCCAGCGCTTCCTGCACCATCGGGCGTGTTGGTTCGCTCAGGCGGACGAGGACACCGATCACGTCGTGCGCAGGGTCACGGGAGAGCACGCCGGCAAGGTCGCGGATATCCTTCGCGCCGGTGGTCCCGGACTTGACCGAGATGACGGCGCGGCGGGCAGCGCGGCCATCCATGAACGGGATGACGCCGTCGATGCCGCGATCCGCGCCCTTCTTCCGCTCACCACCAGCGGGTCTGCCGCCGGCCTGGAGGACAGCCCAATCCTGGAAGTGGTAGCGGTCCGGCTGCTCGGCAAGCGCCTTGGCGCCGGCGAAGTCCGCGGGCCAACCCTCGATCGGTACGCGGAGCGCTTCCTCACGGAAGGCGTCCTCCATTCGCCGCTTGATGAGGTCGGTGGCGATTGGCGTGATGTCGATGCCGATCCAGCGGCGGCCAAGTTTGTGGGCGGCGTGGACGGCCGTGCCGCAGCCACAGAAGGGGTCGAGCACGACATCGCCCGGGTTGGAGGAGGCGGAGACGATGCGTTCAAGAAGTGCGAGCGGTTTCTGAGTGGGGTAGCCGAGGCGCTCCTTCGAGCCCGAGTGGAGCCGAATGTCCGTCCAGATGTCCTGCATTGGCACGCCGGGCATTTCGTCGAGATAACGCTTGAAGACGGGCATGCCGGTGTTCCGGAACTCGATACGCCCCTCGGCGAGCATCTGGTCCATGTTGGCGCGTGAGTAGGCCCAGTGCCGTCCTTTGTAGGGCCGCTTTCCCTGCCATTCGTAGTCCACGTCGCCACCGGGCTTGTTCGCCGTGAGATCGCCTCGTCGGTATCTGCGCCCCGTTTCTGCCTCGACATAGCGGTAATTATCATCGACATAGTTCTCCTCAAACGGCCCATAGATGGGGTGCCAGGTGAACTCCCGGCTTTTCGTATAGAACAGAATTGTGTCGTGATTTCTTCCATAGCGAATCGGGTCGTTCTTGGCGCTAAATCGCTTCCAAACGACCTCATTTCGGAAGTTCTTGGCGGCGAAGGTCGCATCGAGAATCAGTCGGAGATAAGGTCCCGCCGTAGGGTCGCAGTGGAGATAGAGGCTGCCCGTGGGCTTGAGGACGCGATGCAGCTCCACGAGGCGGGGCGCCATCATCGTCAGGTAGGCGGTGACATCATTGTAACCGAGCGCCTCAATCATCGCCCGGAGCATCTTCGCCGGTTTCTCCGGCGCCTCGAGCATGAACTGCTCGAAGACCTGTTGGACACGGCCCTCGCGGTCCCAGGACCAGCTGTCTTCGAATGCGTGGATCTGGGATTGGCTCTCGCGCACGTCGCTCTCTTTGAAGAGGACGTTGTAGCTGCGGTTCGAGTTGAAGGGCGGGTCAAGGTAGATGAGGTCGACGGATTCGTCGGGAAAGCGGCCGGGCTGCTGGAGCCATTCGAGGTTGTCGCCGAAATAGAGCAGGTTCGTGCGCAGTTCGGCCATCCGCCCATGGTAGGGGTTCGCCGGTCAGCGGTCATCGGCGCAAGCAGCCCGTGAGATGGTTGGTCGGGGTGCGCAGATTTGAACTGCGGGCCTCTTCGTCCCGAACGAAGCGCTCTGCCAGGCTGAGCTACACCCCGCTGCCGAACGCTCATAGTAGCACGCGGCGGCCAGCAACCCAACTGTCGCTCAGCGTTCAAAACGCGGTCCACGAGTCGCGTTCCGTGGAGACGATGTGGTGCCCTACACTGGGAGCGTGGCCACGATTGTCAAGCTCAGCCGCGCCCAGCTCGACCAGATGATTGCGCATGCGCTCGAAGACGCGCCGGTCGAATGCTGCGGCTTACTCGGCGCGCGGCGAGGCACGGTCGTCTCCGTCCACCGCGCGGCGAATAAGGAGGCGAGCCCCTACCGTTTCAGCATCGACGGGCGCGAGCAGCGGCGCATCGAAGAGGCGATGGACGCTGAGGGCGCCGAGCTGGCGGGCTTCTACCACTCGCATACCGGCAGCGAAGCGCGGCCCAGCCCGACGGACATCCGCATGATGAGCACGTTCTTCGGGCCGCCATACGCCCATTTTGTGATCGGCGTGGCAGACCGTGAAAAGCCCCACGCGCGGGTGTTTTACATCGATGACGGCGCGGCGACCGAGCACGAGTTCGCGCTCGTTGATGATTGAGTCTCGATGAGTGAGCCCGCACAGCCAGCCCAGTCCCCGCGCGCCTACGCTGCTCCTGCGCTCACGGTGCACGGGCGGACGTTCCGGTGGGGCGAGCGGACGCTCGTCATGGGCATCATCAATGTAACGCCAGACTCGTTCAGCGGGGACGGTGTCGGCTGTGACCCTGGCGCTGCGGTGGCGCTGGCGCTGCAGATGGAGGCGGAAGGCGCGGACCTGCTGGACATCGGCGCGGAGTCGAGCCGCCCGGGCGCATCCGAACTGGAACCGGCGGAGGAGCTGGCGCGGCTTCTGCCAGCTTTGCGCGAGGTCCGGGCGGCGACCTCGCTTCCGCTGTCGGTCGATACCTACCACACACGCGTCGCTGAGGCAGCAATTCGGGCAGGCGCGGACCTGGTGAACGACATCCACGGGTTGCGTCGTGACCCGGACATGGCGGCCGTGTTGGCTGATGCGGGCGTGCCCGTCATCGCGATGCACAACCAGCGGGGACGACCGTTCCATGATGTGGCGACTGACGTCCTCGATGGCTTTCGGGAGACGCTCGCTATCGCTGAGCGTGCCGGGATCGATCCGGGCAGCGTCATCCTGGACCCGGGGTTCGGCTTCGGTTGGACGCCAGAACAGAACCTCGAGATCGTCCGCCGCCTGCCGGAACTGCACGCTCTCCAGGTCCCGTTGCTCCTCGGCCCCTCGCGCAAATCGACCATTGGCGAGGTCCTGGGCACTCCCGTCACCGACCGCCTCGACGGCACGGCCTCGCTCGTCGCCCTCGCCGTCGCCGGGGGCGTGGATATCGTTAGGGTCCACGACGTCCGGGCCATGAGACGCGTCGCCCGCATGGCTGACGCGGTCGTCCGCGCGAACTGGCGCCCGGATCCCAACTAATGGAACGCGTCTACCTCGCCCTCGGCGCGAACCTCGGCGACCGCGCCCACAACCTGCAGCGCGCCATCGACCTCCTCGCCGAGGGCGGCGCAAGGTCAGTCGCAGCCTCGAGCATCTACGAAACGCCGCCTATGCCCCCCGACCAGCCGCCGTTTCTAAACATGGTGGTCCGCGTCGAGACCGCCCTCCGCCCCCTCGCGCTGCTCGCACTTGCGAAGGCGATCGAGCACACCCTCGGACGCCGCCCCGGCCCGCGCTGGGGCCCTCGCCCCATCGACATCGACATCCTCTTCTACGGCGAGGAGCGCCTTGATGCACCCACGCTCACCATCCCCCACGCCGCCTTGCACGAACGCGCCTTCGTCCTCGTCCCGCTCGCCGAGATCACCACCGACATACTTCCGGTCCTCGGCGTGACCGCGCGCTCCCTCCTCGACGGCGTCGACACCACTGGCGTCCAGATCTCCGCCTTCCACATCACGCTCCCGCCCGCTCGACCGTCGGGCGAAGCCGC
>JAYUAG010000440.1:0-8055 GCA_043741475.1 Thermoflexaceae bacterium
AGGAATACGATGTCGCTCGAAAAGCTCATCGAATCGCGCATTCAGGACGCCATCGCGGCTGGCCAGTTTCAGGGCCTGCGCGGCGCCGGCCAGCCCCTGAAGCCGATAAAAGACGAGGACCTCGCCGGCGAAAACTGGCTCGGCTTCAAAATCCTCCGGAACGGCGACATGCTCCCCCTCTGGCTGATGCTCGCGAGAGAGATCGAGCGCGATACCGAACAACTCGACGTGGTGGACCGGCGGCAGGCGGAATGGTGCGAGCTCGCGGCCGCCAGTGGCGAGTGGCCCCGCCATGCGCCCGGGCTTCGGCGCCTGCGCGCCCAGTTCGCCGCTCAAGCGCGCGCCCTGAGGGCCAAGCAGGACCGCTTCAACGTCGATGCGCCATCGATGGCGCTTGAACGCCCCGGCATCTGGGTAGCGCAACGCCTCGCGCGCCTTGACGAGCGGCTTGTTGCCGCCAGCGCGCCGGAGGACATCATCGACCTTGTGCGGACACCGCCATTAGCGCAGTGAGCGAGAAGCTCTCGCCTGCCGCAACAGCTGCCCTTCGCGCATGGTACGCCGTAAACGGCCGCCACGACCTCCCCTGGCGCGTCACGCGTGACCCGTACGCGGTGCTCCTCTCCGAAGTGATGTTGCAACAGACGCAGGTGGAGCGCGTGCTCCCTTACTACACCGCCTGGCTCGAACGCTGGCCGACGGCCGGCAGGCTTGCCGCTGCGAGCCCAACGGAGGTCATCCAGGCGTGGGGAGGGCTCGGCTACAACCGCCGCGCGCTCAATCTCCTCCGCGCCGCCCGTGCGGTCGTGGCTGAGTACGACGGGGAAGTACCCGTCGATCCGGCCCTCCTCTGGCTGCTCCCGGGTGTGGGGAAGTACACGGCCGCGGCCGTCGCCAGCTTCGCGGCAGAGGCGCGCGTCCCCGTCGTGGACACCAACATCGGCCGCGTCCTCGGGCGGGTTGTGCTTGGGGCAGCGCTCCCGCGGGAAGCGCCGGCGGATGTCGCGCTGGTGGCGGCCGCATCGCTTCCCCGGGATGCCGCGAAGGCGCGACAGCATAACCTCGCGCTCATGGACTTCGGGGCGCTCGTCTGTCGCGCCCGCTCGCCTGCCTGCGACATCTGTCCCCTGCGGGCGGGCTGCCGCTGGCGGCGCGCCGGAGCTCCCGCCCCAGCGCCGGTGACTCGCACGCCACGGCCGTTCCCGGAAACCGCGCGCTTCGCTCGCGGGCGTATCATCGACGCCCTCCGGAGCGGCGGCGCTTTTTCCGGCGACGAGCTCGCCGCGATGCTCCCCGCGCGTCACCGGCCGCCGCTCGTCGCCTACCTCGCCGCCCTCGAACGCGAGGGCCTCCTCGAGGCGCGCGACACCGATCGGTGGTCGCTCCCCACCTGACGAGGCGCGGAGAGCGGAGTGGGGCCTGGCGCGGATGCAGCGCCCGCCTCATCCGGCGTAGAATACGCTCGCGGCCGCGTGCTTTGCGGCCCGCCGAAAGGAACCGGCCATGGCCGACGATTGGGCCCGCCCCGTCGTGTTTTGGGAGATCCAGGCGAATGACGCCGACACGTTGAAGACCTTCTATGCGGAACTCTTCAATTGGTCAATGACCGATGGCCCGCTCATCCGTTTCGCCCCCGGTATTGGCGGGCCGCTTCCCGGCCCCGGCGGGAGCATACGAAACGGCGCCCACCCCGGCGTCTCGCTTTATGTCCAGGTCCTCAACCTCGGCGAGACCATCGCGAAGGCTGAGCGGCTCGGTGGAAGGCCCCTCCTCCCGCCCATGGACACAGCAGGCGGTCCGACGATCGCCGGCATCCTCGACCCTGAAGGCAACCGGTTGATGCTGGTCCAACAATAGGCCGAGAATGCTCGCCCGCGGTCTTCAAGGCCGGCGGCGGCGCCCTCGCCCTCGCCCCGGCTGCGGCGGGTATGGCGATACGCGGTTGCCGCCCGGACGCATCCCTCTCCCGCGTTCGTGAGCGCACCAGTCACGCGATCAGCATCGCGTCGCCGAAGCTGTAGAACCGGTACCGCTCTTCCACGGCGACGCGGTATGCGCCCAACATCAGCTCTGTCCCCGCGAAGGCGCTCACCAGCATCAGCAGCGTCGAACGCGGCAGGTGGAAGTTCGTGATCAGTGCGTCCACGACGGTGAAGCGATCTCCGGGGAGGATCATCAGCTCCGTCGAACCCTCGAAGGCGCACACCGTCCCCGCAAGCCGCGCAACGTGCTCCAGCGTGCGCACCACCGTCGTGCCCACGGCGACGATCCGTCCGCCCGCCGCCTTCGTCGCGACGATCGCGCCGGCGGTCGCGGCCGGCAGCCGGACGCGCTCGGCGTGCATGTGGTGGTCGCGTGGGTCGTCGGCCGTCATCGGCAGGAATGTCCCCGGCCCCACTTCGAGCGTGACCGCCGCCGTGTTCACGCCCAGGTCCCGGAGGCGCTCCAACAGGCCGGGAGTGAAATGCAGCCCGGCCGTCGGCGCAGCCGCGCTTCGCGGGTCGCGGCTATAAATCGTCTGGTACTCCTCGGGATCGCCCGAATATCCCTTGATGTATGGCGGCAGCGGCACCTCTCCCGCGGTCGCGGGGTCGATTTCACGTGCGAAGTCGAGCGTCACTGTCGAACCAAAGCGGGTCACGACTTCCGCCTCGACCTCGCCGCCATCCACCCGGAACACGAACCTCCGGCCGGCAACGGCCTGCCGAGCTGGCCGGAAGAGGGCCTCCCACCGCCGCGGCGCCACTTCCCGCACCAACAGCGCTTCCACCTTGCCGCCCGTGCCGGGCCGCACGCCGTACAGCCTCGCGGCCATCACGCGCGTGTCGTTCACCACGAGCAGGTCGCCCGGGCGGAGGCAGCCGGTCAGATCGCGAAAGACGCGGTGCTGAATCGTTCCCGTAGTCCGATCGACGACCATCAGCCGGGCGGCGTCGCGTGGCTGCATCGGGGTTTGGGCAATCAGTTCTGAGGGCAAAACGTAGTCGAAATCGGCCGTTCGCATGTCGCGAGCCGAGCATTGCGCCTTCCGGGAGTGCGGTCTACGGTGCCTGCGAGGAAGCGCCGTGGCCCACCTGAAAGATTCATCCGCCTCCGGCCGCGTGATCCGCCCCTGGGAGGGCGAGGACGCAGTCCTGCGCCTCGAGCGAGCCGCGGTGCGCCGCCTGCACGGCCACGACGCGCACGTCGAACGCAGCCTGATCGGCGCCGCCAGCGCGGAGCGCATGACGCTCAAACGGGGGACGACGGTCTTTGTCGCCGGCCAGTCTGTCGCGATGGACGAAGCGCGCGTCGGGATCCTCGTGGCGCCCGTCGTACGCGGGGATGTGCGCACTCTGGTGGACATGCGCAGCGCCTTCGCTATGGGTCTTGGGATTGTTCTTGGGCGGCTGCTGCTTTCCTGGGGGCGCGCCCTCTCGCGGCGATGATGGGTACGGCCATTCCCGCCTCCACGTCCGTCCGGAGCTGACCGCAGGCGGCCGATATCTCCGACCCCTTCTCTACCCGCACTGTCGTTGTGATCCCGGCGTCGCGCAGCACCTGCTCGAATTCCAGCACCCGGTTCCGGGGCGGCTTGCCGAAGCCGCCGGCCGTGGGGTTAACGGGTATGAGGTTGACATGGGCGCCCATGCCCTGGAGCCGCCGCCCAAGCTCCGCCGCCAGCACCGGCGAATCGTTGGCGCCGTCGATCAGCGCGTATTCGAACGTCACCCGCCGGCCCGTCTTTCGCTGGTAGCGCCGCGCCGCCGCGATCAGGTTGGCGACCGACTGCGGCCCGGCCGTGGGCACGAGGCGTTGGCGGAGCGCTTCGTTGGGGGCGTGCAGCGATATCGCGAGCCCCACCTGTAACCCTTCTTCGGAGAGTCGCTCGATCGCTCTGAGGACGCCGACCGTCGATATCGTGATCGAACGCTGGCCCAGCCCAAAGGCGCGCGGGTCCGTGAGCAGTCGCACGGCGCGGATCGTCTCGGGGTAGTTCGCGAGCGGCTCGCCCATGCCCATGAACACGACATTGGTGACGTGCTCGCCGCGCTCCGCGAGCGCTCTCTGCATCACCAGCACCTGGGCCACGATCTCCTCCGCCGCGAGATTGCGTTGGAAGCCCATCTGCCCGGTCGCGCAGAAGATGCAGGCCATGGCGCAGCCCGCCTGGGTGGAGACGCAGACCGTCGACCGCGGGCGCCGCTCGCCATCGTCGCGATACTGCATGAGCACGGTCTCGATGAGCGTGCCATCGTCCATCCGCAGCAGCAGCTTGGTCGTGTCGCCGTCGACGCTCACCTGGCGCTGGACCTCAGCCGCCGGGTCGACCGTCCAGTCCGCGTCCGCGAGCTGTTGGCGGAGGGTCGCAGGGAGCGTGGTGGCATGGTCCAGCGACGGGCGGCCTTCCTTCCAGAGAGCCCTGAGCAGCTGGTCCGCGCGATACCTCGGCGCTCCCAGGCCAGCGATCAGGTCGTCCATCTCCATCGGGAGCAGGCGCAGGAGACTCTTCATCCGAGCCCTACTTCCGGTGCCAGCGCCCCGCGCTCGCCGTTGACGAACTGCTCGCCCGAAATCCGGTTACCCCCAGGCCGCTGTACTTCATCGAGCACCAGCGAGCCGCCCGCGAACGCGACCACCGGCCTTCGTCCCTCCAGACGGAGCGACCCGGGTGTGGCTTCGCCCCCGGCGAGCAGGCTCGCCCGCCGGACGGCGAGCCGCTCGCCGCGGTAGAGCACGAACGCACCGGGCCAGGGGTCGTACGCGCGGACGGCGCGTTCCGCCTCTTCGGCGGTCATCGTCGCGCGCAGGTGTCCCTCGGACTTCTCGATCGGCCGGCAGACGGTCACGAGCGCTTCGTCCTGTGGGAGCGCCACGAGCGATCCGTCGTACCAGGCCGGGAGCACTGCCACGAGCAGCGCCGCGCCCAGCTCCGCGAGACGCCTTTCGAGCGAGCCGGTCGTGTCCGTCGAGAGAATCGGAGTCACACCTGACGCGATGGCCGCGCCCGCGTCCATCTTCGGGGCCATCTCCATGATCGTGACCCCGGTCTCCGCGTCGCCCGCCAGTATCGCGGCGGCGATCGGGGATGCCCCGCGCCACCGCGGCAGGAGCGAGGCGTGCACGTTCACGCAGCCGCGCCGGGCGAGCGCGAGGACGCTTCGCGGGAGGATGCGCCCATACGCGGCCACCACGATCAGGTCAGGCCGCCAGCTCGCAAGGCGCTCGCCCGTGGCGTCGTCCTTGAGCGTTTCCGGCTGAAGCAGCTCGATGCCGTGCTCCAGTGCGACGCCCTTCACCGGCGGCGCCACCACGCGGCCGCCGCGCCCGGCGGGGCGGTCAGGCTGGGTGACCACGCCCACCACCCGGTACTTCGCCGCTATGAGCGCGCGAAGCGATGGTACCGCGAATGCGGGCGAGCCCATGAACACCACCCGCGTCCCTTCAGGTGTCACCGGCAGCGGACCCGCACCGCGTCGCCGCGCCGCACGCCGAGGGCCGCCGCCGCGCTGTCACGGTTCAACGCGACAGCCACGAAACCCGAGCTATCGACGTAGCAGAACGGCTCGCCCGCGGGTGCGCTCGCAAACGTCCGCACGCGCGTATCGACTTCCGCGTCGCCCACCACCAGAGCGAAGCAGGGGAACAGTTGCGGGCCTCGCACGGTCGTGATGATGTTCCCGAATCGGTCGATGTGGACGACGTAACCGTGGAGTTCGCCGAACGCGCCCGGCTGCGCACAGAAGGCGGGCAAGACCAGCATGCTGTCTAACGGTGGGCCAAGGAGCCGCTCATCGAGCCCCAGCGCCAGGTGCGCCGCCGCGGGCGCGAAGATGTCGCGGCCGTGGAAGGTGGCGCTGACGTGTTCGCGCCGGTATTGAGGCGAGGCAAGTTCGCGGATCCGCAGTAGCTCACCGAGGCCGGGTACGCGCGTTGCCCCGTCCAGTGTCTCGCGAATCGCTTTAGGCGCCGCCGCGGAGAGCACACCGTTGTCCGGGCCAACGAAGGTCAGGCCGGCCGCACTCACGGCCAGCGCGCGGCGCTCCGTCCCCACACCTGGGTCGACTACAGCCATGACGATGCTCCCGACCGGCAGCGCGCCCAACGCGACGTCGATCGTCCAGGCGCCCTCGGTGATCGCGAACGGCTCGATCTCGTGCGTCAGGTCGACGACCGTGGCGAGTGGCGCGATGCCAGCGATCACGGCCTTCACCTGGCCCACGTAGCTATCCCTGCTCCCGAAGTCAGTCACGAGAAAGATGGGACGGGTCACGGTTTCCACGTGTGGATGTTATAGAACCGCTGCGACGGCGTGGCCAGCGTCCCGGGCGCCGGACCATCGATCGCGCTTCGACGCAGATAGACGTACTGGGGGTACAGCAAGACCACGCTCGGCGCGAGTTCGTTCCATTTCTGCTGGAACTGGCGGTAGAGACTCTTGCGCACGACATCATCGCTGCTGGTGCGTGCCGTCGCGATCAGCTGATCGACGACGATGTCTTCGAACTGGGCGACGTTGAGCGCGCCCGAGGCCGAGCCCTTCTGCGAACTGTGCCAGCCGAAGTAGGGGTCGGGGTCCGCGCCCTGGTCCCAGCCTACGACGGCCGCGTCATAGCGCCGCTGGCTGAGGAAGTCCCGTTGCAACACGAGGAAGGTCGTGCTTGCCACGCTCGCCTTGATACCCACGGCCTCGAGTTGCCGTGCGAGTTCGCTGGCGATAGCCACGCGGTCCGGGTCGTTGTCCGTGCGAACGGTGAAGCGGAACTCGGTGCCTTCGCGCGTGCGCACGCTGGTGGTAGGGCTCACGGTCCAGCCCGCCTCATCGAGCAGGCTGCGCGCCTCGATCACGTTCGCCGTGGTGTCGTCGAATCCGTGCTCATACGCCCAGGTGCCCGGCGGGACGGCCGAGCTGGAGGCCGTCGCCAGTCCCCCGTAGAGACGATCGACGAGCGGCTTCCGGTCGACGATCAGGGCGATGGCGCGGCGCACACGGGAGTCGCTAAAGAGCGCCTGGTCGTTGTTGAGGTAGAGCACCAGGTAGGCCGCGCGCTGGTTGGCTTCAAGCTTCGTCGAACGCAATGTGCGCAGCTCCGCCAGCCGCGCGGGCGAGATCGTGTCGCGGACGAAGACTGCGTCCACCTGGCCTGCGGCGTAGGCCGCCGTCGCGGATGGGTAGTCGGTGAAGAAGCGGAGCCGGATGCGTGCGATCGTGGGCTTGCCTTCGTGGTACCGCTCGTTCGCGAGCAGCACCGCCTCGCGTGCGTCGATCGACTGCAGGCGATAGGGGCCCGCGCCGATCGGCGCGGTGTTAAACGGCGCGTCGAAGAGCGCCGCCGCGGGAAGGTCCTTCAACAGGTGTTGGGGTAGCAGGCCAATCGTCGCATTGCGGGCGACGAACGGCGCCGAGGGTTGTTTGAGGCGAAGCACGATCGTCTGGTCGTTGGGTGCGTCCACCTCCACCCCGTCCCATCCCTGGGCGAGGGAGGCCGGCCCGCGGAAGTCCGGATCCCTGAGGAGCGAGACCGTGAAGGCGAAGTCGCGCGATGTCAGCGGCTGGCCATCGTGCCAGCTGACTCCGGGCCGCAAGTGGAACGTGTACGTGCGGCCGTCGGCCGAGAGGTCTGGCAGTTGTGCCAGGTCTGGCGCCAGAATGCCTCCCGGCGTGAGCCGAACGAGCCCGGCAAAGACAAGCGACGCGATGTCCTCGTCCACTTCATTGAGCGGCGCGAAGAGCGGGTTGACGCGCTGGAAAGTGCCCGCGAGTCCTTCAACGTAGGCGCCGCTCTCTACGGGCGGCGCTTCGTCATCGCCGCGCAGCAACCACCACGCGCCCGAGGCGAGTATTGCCCCGACGGCCACCACGAGCACTGCCCGTGTCAGCCAGGGACTCCGCTGAGTGGAGGGTCGGATGGTCTGGCCCCTCTGGCCTGTCAACGCGGCGCTACCGCTGCGATTCCACGCTAAGGAAGGAAATGAAAATGAAGACGACGATCAGGATGATCGTCGCCTGGAAGAGCGTTTTTTCGAGGCCGCGCTTGGTGCGGAACACAGACCCGCCCGACATCCCGCCCAGCG
>JAYUAG010000441.1:0-3448 GCA_043741475.1 Thermoflexaceae bacterium
TGGAGAACCAACGATCAATTCTCTCGGCGTTCGGCTCCAGGTAAGTCGGCCACCGCGATCACGGGCGCGGTTCTTGTCTGCAGGTTCAGACCCGAACGCCATTCAGTATTCAGTGTGAACTACTTCACACAACCGCTTGACAAACCCTGGGTTGGGGGCGCATAACGGCCACGCCCCCAGAACCGATCGTGTTTGCGTGCCCCGCGTTTCGAGCGCCGGGAAGGGGGTTGCCCATCAGTGTTCGCTGCCCTGTTCGAAGTGCGCGCGCCCCCGCGCTCCATCCGCACGTTCAACAGGAAGGAGATTCCAATCATGCCCGAGCCACGCAAGGCTCCCACCCCGGCGAAGCCCGATGCTACCCTGACGGTGGACCTGCCACCGGACGAGCGCACGCTCACGGTCCGCCAGGCGCGCTATCTCGCCGAAACGACCGGCGTCGACCTCAAGGCCCTCGAAAAGGCCCGCATCCGCGACCTCGACGGGCTCTTGAAGTTCCGCATCGACCCTGAACTGCTGTTCTTTCGCAAGATCTGCGGGCGTGTCGTCCGCAAGAACCCCGTCACCGGCGCCGTCTACGGCGTCCCCAACGCCACCGTCTACGTCGAGGACACGGACTGCACCTTCCTCGGCTTCTTCCCCGTCGAACACCCCTGGTGGTGGCTCTGGCCGATCACCTGCCACCGTGAAGTCATCGGCACAACGCACACCGATGCCTGCGGCAACTTCTGCGTCTACGTCCCGCGCTGGGACATCGACCGCATCCTCCGGTTCCGCCGCAAGCGGGTGTGCTACCCGGACATCTTCCGCCCCCGCATCCGGGATCTGATCCCGGAGCTGGTGGACGGCCCGCACTTCCCGGTCGACCCCAACCCTCCCGACCCCCCGTTTCACCCGGACTTCATCGAGCGGCTCGCGCAGGTCGCCGGCCTCGGAGGGCCGGACACAGCGCCGGCGCTCCTCGCTCTCCGCTCCCGCGCCGGCTTCGGCGACGACCGTGGCGCCGTCGTGGCGCTGCTCGACGAACCGGCCTTCCCGGATTCGCTCCCCGCGCCGCTGACGGAATCCGCCCGCCGCAGGCTCGATGAACTGGAGCTGCCGGGCGACGACGTCGACACGAAGGCCAGCGCGAAAATCAAGCCTTCACAAATCGTCGATGGCCTCGCCATCGGTCCGTTCATCCGCTGCCACGACGTGATCGTCGCGGAGTGGCAGACGATCGTCGACATCCCCGACATCACCTTCCGCGTCGAACAGGACACGGACGGCGATGGCGACGAAGAGGTCATCTATAACGAGGGCTTCTTCTCCGTGCGCTGGAACGCCGGGCCGATCGCGCCGGTCACCCTCTACGCGGGGCCGACGGCGCGCATCTCGCACATCTGCCAGGGGCCGGATATTCCCTGCGTGAACGTGCCGAAGATCGACACCGTCGGTCTGATGCCCCTCATCGCCACCCACCACAACAACGCCACGGGTTATGCGACACGCGTCAACCGGCCGCGGCCGTTCGGCCTCTCGTCGAGCCCACAGGTGAGTCCCGGACAGGCGCCCTACGCCGGGACGCTGCAGCTCCATGGTTGCCACCACATCCCCAACGGTGTCTTCTACCGGTTGCTCTACAGCCACAACGGCGACGCGGAGGTGCCCTTCCTCGGGTTCTCCTGGTATGCGCCGCGGCTTGGCGGCGGTGCGCCCATCCACTTCGTGCCTGACAACCTTGGCTGGTACCAGATCGTGCCAACGAACCAGCTCGTCTTCCCACACTGGCTGCTGAACTGGCCCACCAGCCTCGGCGGCGCCTACGACATCCGCCTTCAGATCGGGAACGGCGTGAAGGCCCCGATCGCCACGAGCGCCATCGTCAAGATGCGCATCGACAATGAACGCCCGAATGTCGGCTTCCTTCAGCTGCGCTGGCGGAAGCTGGGCGGATCGTATATCGCCCAGAACACATACACGCCGCCCTTCACCTGCATCGTCATCGAACGCCCACCGGTCGATATCGAAGTCGAGCTGCAGTGGACCGCGAGCGCGACTCACTTCCGCAGCGCATCAATGAGCGGCTCGGGCTGCGGCGGCGGCAACCCCCTCCCCCACCCACCGCCCTCCGATTTCGACCACTGGCACCAGAACTTCGGCGACAACGCCGTGTTCCGCGTCGCCAACTTCATCGTGCCCGCCGGCGTCCCCCAGGGCGCCTACGGCTTCCGCATCGACGCCTTCGGGCGCGCCTTCAACGCCGCCGGCGACGGTGGAGGTCCCGCCACCAACTGGCTCACCGACTACGGCTACTCCTACAACGCCGTGCACCTGCCGGTAGCCATCATCGACGCCTGACCGCGAGGCCGGGCGATCGGACGAACACTGGGCCCGGTGCGGCGGGCCCTACAACCCTTCTTTCACCTTCTCCGCGAGCGCGCGCGTGAAGCCGAGCGTGCTCGCGACCCGCCGGATGCCGGGAAGTTGCTCTCAGCGACTTGATCGATCGTAGCAGTCGGGGTGTCGCGCGGCGGCTCGTGGCTGGTCTAGAATGTCGGGTGTGAGAGACATTGTGTACGCGCGCATCCGGAGCGGCGAGGACTCAGGCTTCGTCGCCACCTGCGACCAACTCAACGCAGTGACCCAGGGCGCGACGCTCGACGAGACGGTGGCGAATCTCAGGGAAGTCGTGGGCCTGGCGCTCGACGAGACCGACCTCAGCATCTACGGATTGAGTGAGCGCCCGCTTGTCATCGTCACCATGGAAGTGGAGCCCGCCGCGGCCTGATCAGGACGTATAGAAGTGCGGATCGAGTTCAGACGCTGCTATGTATTGCGTCGCTTGCCGGAGAATTCCACGGGTCGTGCCCCGGTCGAGCTCACGGTGGTTGGGCACGTGGAGCGTCTGGATCGTTTCGTCGGCGAGGACGCGCCGAAGCTGAGCGTGACTGCCTTCCTGTTTGACCGTCACGAAACCGAACCTCTCAAGTATCCGAATTACTTCGCGCCCGCTCAGCGTCCGGAATTGCTTTCCGGCCACGTCACAATCCGTCTTTCACCTTCTCGGCGAGCGCGCGCGTGAAGCCGAGCGTGCTTGCGACCTCCTCTACCTCCGCCTCGCGGATCGCCTTCACCGACCCGAACTTCTTCAGCAGCGCCTTCTTCCGCTTCGGCCCGATCCCCGGGATCGTGTCGAGCGCGCTCTGGATCGCCGTCCTGCCCCGCACCTGGCGGTGAAAGGTGATGGCGAAACGATGCGCCTCGTCCCGGAGCCGTTGCACGAGAAAGAGGGCCTCGGAGCTTCGTGGCAGCACCACCGGCTCATCCTCGCCCGGGACGAACAGCTCTTCGAACCGTTTCGCCAGCCCGACCGCCGGGATCTCGTAGACGCCGAGTTCGCGCATCGCCTCGACCGCGGCCCCCAGCTGGCCTTTGCCGCCATCGATAATCACGAGGTCGGGCAGATCCC
>JAYUAG010000442.1:0-3448 GCA_043741475.1 Thermoflexaceae bacterium
ACGATCTGCGAACTCGGTGTGACGAGCGGCGGGTAGCCGAGGTCGGCGCGCACGCGGGCGTTCTCGTCGAGCACGAGCTGGAGCTTCGATTCGGCGCCCTGGTCGCGCAGCTGGCCGACGAGGTTCGAGATCATCCCGCCCGGCACCTGGTGGCGAAGCACGCCCGCATCGACGCCGAGGAGTCCGCTTTCGAACTTCCAATACTTCTTGCGCACCTCCTTGAAGTACCGGGCAATCCATTCCAGCGGCTCGAGTTCCATGCCCGTGGTGTAGTCGTCGTACTCGTTCAGGCCGGCGACGAGCGTCTCCGTGGCAGGGTGGCTGGTGCCGCCCGCGAGCGAGCTAATGGCGCAATCGATCACGTCGGCGCCGGCCTTGATCGCTTCGAGGTAGGCCATCTCGCTGTAGCCCGAAGTGTCGTGGCAGTGGAGCTGCACGGGCATCTGCGGGTGGTCCTTCTTCAGCCGCGCCGTGAGCTTGCCCGCCATCGCCGGGCTGAGGATGCCGGACATGTCCTTAATACAGAGCGAATGCGCGCCCATGGCCACCAGCTGGTCTGCGAGCTTCGCGAAGTTCTCGAGCGTGTGGACCGGGCTTGTGGTGTAGCAGATCGTCCCCTGGATGTGGCCCCCGGCGCGCTTCACCGCCTCGAAGGGGACCTCGACGTTGCGCGGGTCGTTGAGGGCGTCGAACACGCGGAAGATGTCCATGCCGTTCTGCACGGCGCGGTCACAGAAGGCGTAGATCACATCGTCGGCGTAGTGGCGGTAGCCCACGGCGTTCTGGCCGCGAAGGAGCATCTGCGTGGGCGTGTGCTTGAGCCGCTTCTTGATTTCGCGCAGTCGCTCCCAGGGGTCTTCCTTGAGGAAGCGAAGGGAGGTATCGAAGGTGGCGCCGCCCCACGCTTCGATGGCGTGGTAGCCCGCCGCGTCCATCGCTTCGAGGGCGGGGAGCATGTCTTCGGTGCGCATGCGGGTCGCGAGCAGGGACTGGTGGCCATCGCGGATGGCCGTCTCCATAATGCCGACTTTGCCCATGAAAAGGACCGCCAGTGGGGAAGAGTTGATACGCCCGCGGGGAAACGGGGCGGCTTCCCAAACCTATCACGGGCGCGCGATAGGTGGGACTCCGGCCTTCGTCTCGGGCCGCAACGCGCCCGCGACCTTGTAGCCATCGCTTGCGAGTCGTACATTCGCGGTCATTGCGAGGGAGGTTGCCAACGTGCGCATTGTAGTCCGTGGGCCCGGCGGCGCCGCCGAGTGGGAAGTTAACCGAGAGCTGACGATCGGCCGCGCGCCGGACAACGTGATCATCCTCGACGACGGTGAGATCTCTGGCCATCACGCCGTTCTTTTGCCTTCCGCGGGCGGCCTCGAAGTGCGCGACGCTGGTTCTCGCAACGGGACCTTCGTCAACGGCGCCCAGATAACCGCGCCGACGCTCGCCCGGCCCGGCGACGTCATTCGCGTCGGCCAGACAAACATCGGTTTCGCCGCAGAAGTGGCAGGCGACGCCACCGTCGTCGATGCCGGGGGCGGCATCGGAGCGCCCACGACCGTTGATGCCGGCGGCGGCCCGCCGCCCGGCTATCGGCCGCCTGCGCCACAGCCCATCCCTCAGCCGCCGCTCGTGGTCGTTGCGCACATGCCTGCGCCACCTGCGCCGGTAGCCCAGGCCCCGCAGCCCGGCCCTCCCGGCGGCGACCATGTCATCGTCCGCGCCGGCCGCGACGAAGGGAAAGAAGCCCCGCTCTTCGAGGGCCGCGAATGTTACGTTGGCCGCGACCCGAACTGCGGGCTCGTCCTCGCCGATGCGCGCGTCTCTTCGCGCCATGCCGTACTGCGCCTTGTTGGCGGTGTTGCCTACGTGCGGGACCTTGGTTCCGCGAATGGCACGCTCGTCAACGGCCGCGCCATCAGTGCGGAGACGCCGGTCGCGGAAGGCACGGAGATCCAGATCGGTGAGAGCGTCCTCATCTACACGAAGCGCCCCACCTTCGATTGGGCGAGCAGTCCCAGCCCCACGATCGTGGGCGGTGTGCTCACGGGCGCCCCTTCGGGCGCGGCCTTCGAACACGCCGTCGAAGAGGCGGTGGAGCAGGTTGAGCGCAAGCGTGGCCGCCGTTCCGGGCTCATGCTGGGCATCGTCGGCGCCATCGCGGTGCTGGCGGCGGTTGGCGCCGTCTCCGCGATCCTCTTCACGGGCGGCGGCAATGGCGGCGGCGGTGAACAGACCGAAGCGAAGCTCGTCGAACTTCTCTCCCCGGCCACCGTGCGCGTCGACCTCTGGGTCGATGGCGAGGTCGCGGGCGGCGGCAGCGGCTCTGTCGTCGACCTGAAGGAAGGGCTCATCCTCACGAACAATCACGTCGCCGGCGTCGGCGACCTCACCGTCCTCAACAACGTCACCGACCGCGTCGACGCGCAGCTCCTCGCGGCTGCGCCGTGCGACGACCTTGCGCTCATTCAGATCCAGGACGCGACCAAGATCAAGGGCCTGAAACAGGTCGAATTCGCCGACCCGAAGACCCTGAAGCAGGGCGAACGGGTGATCACGCTCGGCTATCCGGGGGCGGCGGAAAAGCTCGCCGACCGCGCGCTTTCGGCCACAAGCGGGATCATCTCGAAGGTGAGGACCGTCTTCGATGAGGCCGGGAGCGGCGTGCCCTTGCTTCCGAACGTGATCCAGACCGACGCCGCGATCAGCCCGGGTAACTCCGGTGGTCCGCTCTTCAACCTGAAGGGCAAGCAGATCGGCGTGAACACCGCCGGATTCGGTGGCGCCGAGCGCAAAGAAAACCAGAACTTCTCCGTCTCGGTGGAGCGCATCCTTGAGTTGCTCCCTGACCTTCGGAAGGGCATAGCGCCGAAGTGGATCGGGGCAAGTTTCGCCGAGCTCCAGAACCGCGACACCGGCCGCAACGAGTTCTTCGTCGTCGAGGAAGTGCAGCCCGGCGGGCCCGCGGACAAGGCCGGCCTCAAAGGCCTCGATGCGAAGGGCAACCCTCGCCAGGTGATCAGCACGATCAACGGCAAGAAGATCGCCACCCTCCACGACTATTGTGAAGCGACCCCGGACGGCGGCGAAGCCACCTTCGGCGTGATCGATGTCGCCACGAACAAGATCACGAACCTCAAAGTCAAGATCGGAAACCCCAAGTAGCGCCAGGCGCGGAAGGCGGAGCTGCCATGAAGGTCATCCTCAATCGCGCGAAGTGTCTGCGCAGCGGCCAGTGTACCTATCTCCACCCGAAGCTCTTCAAAGAGGGCGGCGATGGCTACCCCGTCGTGCTGGTGGATGAAGTGCCGGACGACCTGAAGGCCGAGGCGGACGCCGCCGCCGAGATCTGCCCGAGCGGCGCCATCGACCTGGAAGGGGAGTGACCTGGTGGAATTCCGTGACGACCCCCGAGAAGCCATCTTCCGCACCGAGGTCACGAGCTTTCTCG
>JAYUAG010000443.1:0-3443 GCA_043741475.1 Thermoflexaceae bacterium
CTCGCCGCGGGCGTGCGCGAGGTCTGGCTGGTCGACCCGCAGGAGCGTGTCACGTCCATCTGGTCATCGGAAACGGAGAGCGCGACGGCAGCGTTCGGAGAACGCATACCGTCGCGCATCGTTGAGGTCGCCGATGGTGGGCTGGGCGCCTTCTAGAACTTGAGCACGGTGCGCGCCACTTCGCCGGCCTTCATCGCGCGGAAGGCCTCGTTCACGTCTTCGAGCCCACCCGTCTTCGTCACCATCTCGTCGAGCTTGAGGCGGCCCTGGAGATAGAGGTCCACGTACTGGGGCATGTGCACGCGAAAGTGGTTCGAGCCCATGGTGCAGCCCTGGATCTTCTTCTGGCGGAGGAAGACGCTGCCTTCGAGCTCGATCTTCTGGCCGACCGGGATCATCCCGACGATGGTCGCGGTGCCGCCGTCGCGGATCGACTCGAAGGCCTGCTCGGCCGCTTTCTTGAGGCCGATGCATTCGAATGAATAGTCCACGCCCCCGGGGACGAGCTGCTTGATCTTCTCCACCGGGTCGCCGCTTGAGGCGTCGACGATGTGGGTGGCGCCGAGGCTCTTGGCGGTCGCCAGCTTGGATTCATGAATGTCGACGGCGATGATCTGGCGGGCGCCGGCGATGCGCGCGCCCTGGATGGCGGCGAGGCCAACGCCGCCTGCGCCGAAGACAGCGACGGTGGAACCGGGCCTGACGGCGGCGGTGTTCATGGCGGCGCCGACGCCGGTGGTGACGCCGCAGCCGATGAGCGCCGCGACCTCGAAGGGCACGTCATCGCGGACTTTTACGATCGCGTTCTCGTGCACGAGCATCTTCTCGGCGTAGGTCGAGAGGTTGGCGAACTGGCTCACAGGATGACCGTTCCAGGTGTACTTGGGCGCGTCCTGGGGGCCACGGCGAACTTCGGGGCTGCGGCAGAGGTAGCTCTCGCCGCTGAGGCAACGGTCGCAGCTGCCGCAGAAGACGGAGAGGCAACAGATGACGTGGTCGCCCGCCTTGAACTGGGTGACCTGGGCGCCGACGGACTCGACGATGCCGGCGGCCTCGTGGCCGAGGATCGTGGGCGCGCCCAGGGGGTAGTAGCCATCGACGAAGTGGAGGTCGCTGTGGCAGACGCCGCTGGCCATCGTCTTGACGACGACCTCGCGGGCCATGGGGTTGTCGATTTCGACATCCTCGATCGTGAGGGGCTGGTGGGCGCCGTGGAAAATGGCGGCTTTCATGTGGGTGAGTCCTCTCCTTTTGGCGCCTCTGCGGGCGTGCGAGCGGGATTCTACGCGCTCGCGGCGAAGCTGTATCGTGTCGCGGAAATCGAATGTACCGGAGGGCCGCCATGCGACCGCTGAACTATCACGCTGGACAGCTGGCCGTGCAGGCCGAGGCGAACACGCGAGGGATCGCGGACCGGCTGGCCCAGTGGCACGGCCCGACCATGGAGTACGCCGCCCAGGCGGACGTGATCGTCCTCGCCAGCGCGGGCGCGGACGATGCACTGGAGACGACGGTCCTCTCCGGGCCCCCGCCCCTCGTAGAGGTCGTGGACGAGTCGTGTCTGACCTTTCCCGCGTCGGCCGGACTCCGCGATGGCCCGTGCGGCGGGCTTGTGATCAACTTCGAATTCGTGAGGCGCGCGCGGCTGAACGGTGTACTCAAGCGTCGCGGCGAACGGATGGAGCTGCTCGCGGAAGAGAGCTTCACGCTCTGCCGCAAGTACATCGCGCCTTCCGTCGCGACGGGCGAGCGGCCGCTACTCGGGCCATCGCGCCGCGAGCGGCTGGCGGTCACGGCGCCCGCGGTCGCGGAACTGCTGGCGGTCACCGAGACCGCCTTCCTGCTGAGTGCGAGCCCCGATGGCGGCCCGGACGTCTCGCACCGGGGCGGGCGGCCGGGCTTCATCACCTTCGATGCTTCGACCGCCACGCTCCGCTGGCCCGAGTTCCTCGGCGACGGCGTCTTCAAGAGCGCCGGCAACATCCGCGCCACCGGGCGGCTGACGCTGTTCGTCCCGGACCTCGACACCGGTGACGGGATGGAGTTCGTCTGTGAAGGCGCGGCCTATACGAACTCGCGCGCGCTCCGGGGCGAGCGCAAGGACATTCTCGTGCAGCACCGGGAGGCCTATCCGCTACAGGGCGAGATGGTGGCTGAGGTACTGGAGGTGAGACGGCTGATTGCGGTCTATCCGCGGCGCCAGCGGATCGCGAAGGCGCTGAAGGTCACGTCGCGGGCGACGGCGGCGGTGCAGGCGCCGAGGTGACGAGGGCGTGGGGCCCTTGCTTGCGCGCGGGCTAATGAGAGGGAGTGAGTCTCGAAGAGTTGGCGCACCGCCTCTCGTCATGCGTTCCGGCGACGCCTCCAGATTCGCTTTAGGCGCTCAAACGTGCTAAACTGATAAGGTAACCGCGCGATTCCCAAACCTCCCCGCGGGGGGCGCGCCCGAGGCGAGATCGCTCAACATATGGCTGCACCGACGCTTACGGCACCATCATCCACGTATACCGCCGAGAACATCCAGGTGTTGGAGGGGCTCGAAGCCGTCCGCCGCCGCCCGGGCATGTACATCGGCACGACGGACAAGTCCGGCCTCCACCATCTGATCAAAGAACTCGTCGACAACGCCGTCGATGAGGCGATGGCGGGCTATTGCGACCGCGTCGAGGTGATCATCCACGCCAACGGCTGGTGCACGGTCACCGACAACGGCCGCGGCATCCCGGTCGATATCCAGCGGCAGACGGGCAAGACGGCAGTCGAAACGGTGATGACCGTCCTCCATGCCGGGGGCAAGTTTGGCGGCGGTGGCTATAAGGTCTCGGGCGGCCTCCACGGCGTCGGCGCAAGCGTGGTCAACGCCCTGTCCGAAGACATGTGGGTCGAAGTCGTCCCCAACGCGGACGCCCAGGGCAAACAGCACGCCGGGCTCGTCTATCGTCAGCGCTACATGTGCGGCGTCCCCCAGGGGGACCTCAAGCCCGAGAGGCTCAAGGCGCCGAGGCGCAGCGGGACGACGGTAAGCTTCAAGCCCGATACCTCGATCTTCGAAAGCGTCGACTTCGACTTCAAGATCGAAGCGGAACGGCTGCGGCAGTACGCCTATCTGACGAAGGCCGTGTGGTTCCACCTCTTCGATGAGCGCGATGGCCATGAGACGAACTACTACTTCGAAGGCGGCATCAAGAGTTTCGTCCGCCACCTGAACCACGGCCGCGACGGGCTTAACCACGACCCGATTTACGCGGAGCGGCAGGTCGAAGAGAACGTCGTCGAGTTCGCCTTGCAATACAACGAAGGCTACAACGAGGCCGTCTATACCTTCGCCAACTCGATCAACACGATCGACGGCGGCAGCCACCTGACGGGCTTCCGGAGCGCGCTCACGACCGTACTGAACAAGTACGCGCGTTCCGCCAAGATCCTGAAGGACACGGACCAGA
>JAYUAG010000444.1:0-8038 GCA_043741475.1 Thermoflexaceae bacterium
CGGCTTCGACCGTCTGCAGGGCGTACTGCGTGAGGAAGTTCTCGTGGGTCGCGCCCAGCCGGTCGCGCTCGGCGCGGACGTAGCGGCCGTAGGCGGGCACGGTCCGCGCCACCTCCTCCCAGCTCACCTCGTGGTGCAGCGGGATGAAGTCGCCATAAGGCACACCCGGCTGGCGGCCATCGCCGGCGCGGTTGCGGGCGACGGCGCGGTCGAGCAGCGTGTCGCCGCTCCAGGGCGTGCCGAAGAGCACGGTCGAGGCGCCGGTCGAGGCGGCCATCGGCCGGAACTGGCGGTCGAACCACGCTTCGTCGATCTCTTGCGCCTCGTCCGCGATGAGCGCGAGCGAGGCCGTGTGCCCGGCGACGTGCGCGCCGGGCAGGGCGCTCAGGAAGAGGGCGCTGGCCCTGCCGACCGTGATCGTGTCGCCGCTGCCCCGCGCGCCACGGGCGACGGGCGCGAGGTGGGCGACGTTCGCCAGCGCTCGCCGCACACGCGCGGCGCTGATCTCTACCTGGGGCGAATACGTTGGCGCGCAGACGACGACCGTGCCGCCCGCCCCGGCGTTCGCGCACAGCAGCCAGGCGACAAGCGTCGCCGCGACCTCGTTCTTTCCCGCCTGGCGGGGGAAGAGCACGGTGAACGTCTCCCCGCGGCGGCGCGCGACACCCTGGGCGAGCGCGAGGAAGACGCGCGCCTGGTAGGGCCGAAGCAGCGGCTGGCGTCCGGCGGCAGGTGTGGGCATGCCTCCACCGTGCGGCGAGCGGAGTCCGGCCGCGAAGGGCGGCGTGACAGGGAACAGGGGACAGGGAACAGGGGACAGGGGTCACGTAGACTGGCATTGGAGGTGCTGTGAGTGAGCGAAATCCAATCGCACCGGGACCTCGTGGTTTGGCAGAAGTCGATGGATCTCGCCGAGCTGGTCTATCGCCTGACTGCGACATTCCCAAGGACGGAAGAATACCGCCTCACGGCGCAGGTGGTGCGCGCTGCGGCGTCTGTTCCCGCCAACATTGCTGAGGGCCATGCCCGCGGAACCCGGCGGGATTACGCCCACTATCTTTCGATCGCAAAGGGCTCCCTTGCAGAGACCGAAACATTCCTCATGTTGGCGGTCCGACTGAACTTCGCCCCTCAAACGGCCGCTCAGGAATCGCTAGACCTGGTGGTCGAAGTCAGCAAAATGCTCACCGCGCTTCGTTCCAGGCTGCCCAACGGCTGAGCGGGACAGGGAACAGGGAACAAGTTACAGGGCACAGGGACCGGAGCGGGGCAGGGGCCGGAACCGTTCACCGGGATGTTGCACGCGCACCCCTGTCCCCTGTTCCCTGTAACCTGTCCCCTATCACGCGTTGTTGGTGAAGCCGTCGATGTCGTGCGTCATGATGATCAGGTCGCGCGTGCGGCCGGCGGCGTCTTCCACCCAGTCGGCGAGGAGCGCCTCGACCTGGAAGCCAAGATGTTCGAAGACGGAGCGAGCGCCCGCCTGGTCAGGGGTCATCTGGGCCGTCAGCTTGCGCATCCCCATCCCCTTCGCCACATCGAAGACCTCGGTCGTGAGCAGGCGGCCGAGGCCGGTACCGCGGCGCGAAGGGGTGATGTTGACGCGCAGCTCGCCCACGCGACGCGTCCAGCGCGCGGGGTTCTGGCTGACGAGCGCGTAGCCGAGCAGTTCGCTCCCGCTAAACGCGAGCACCGCGGCGGTATGGCCGTCAGAGACGTTGCGCAGCCACTCGTCGACGCCGGCGCGGGTGGTGATGTCGTTGCGAAGGAAGAGAAGGTCGTCGGGCAGGAGCCTGGCGGCGAACTCGAGTATCGCGTCGCCATCGTCCGCGGTCATGAGCCGAAGCGTGGCTTTCGTGCCGTCTTTGAGGGCAAGCGAGCGTGGGTAGCGGCTGGTGGGCATGAGAGGGCTCCTCCGGGGACGCCCGTGCCGAGCGCCAACCGTCCGATGCTCGCGCCCGAGTGCGGCCCCGTCAACCGGCGTGCCCTGCCCCCCTCTCCCGACTGCGCGGGCGAGGGGGAGCGTAGCCTGGGGGAACCGCGCGCGTCAGCAAGCGGACGCTGAGGATGTCAGGCGCTTCGGGCCCGTGCAGTCCTGGGCTGGTCGAAAGAATCCCTACCCGCTTGCTTCTGACGCGCGCGGTTCCCGAGCTGCGCGGTTCCCGAGGCGCGCGCTCTCGGGGAGCGCTCACTGGCAGAGGCGGTTCGAAGTGACGGCCGGCCATGTCGTCGTCGCGTCGCGGATGGCGGCGACCTTCGCGATGCAGGGACGCTCGCCCGTCACGGGGTTGAAGCGGATGGTGACCGAACGCGTGCCCGGCGGCGTCACCTGTGTGCCGAAGCCGGGCGCCTCGATGCGGAAGCCGAGGTCCGGCACACCGTAGGCGGCGCCGTTGAACGCCCAGGTGACCGTCGCCCGGCTCGTGGCCTGGTCCCAGGCGAGGTCGACCGCGCCTACGAGGTCCAGCGGTGGGCGAAGAACGGCGCGGACGTTGTTCGCCGTGGAAGACTCGTGCACGGTCCCGGCGGAGTTCAGTTCGAGGATGAGGTAGGGGTAGCGAATCACATCGGCATCGCCGCCCGTAGCGGTAGCCGACAGTTCGAGTGCGGCCAAGGGTTCGAGGGGCTGGGTGAAGCCGAAGATCCCGGCGGGGACGTCGGTCGCCTTGTCGAGCGCGGCGTCGGGCGAAAACCAGGCCTGGAGGGTGAAGCGCGTGAGGTCCGCCGCGTCATCGCCGACGTTGCGGATGCGATAGGTGAAGGTGGCGCCGAAGGGCTGGGTCTCGGTAATATTGACGCTATCGATGACCACGTCGGGCAGGACTTCGCGGCTCACGAATTGGACGATCCCGCGGACGGGCAAGGAAGAGGCGGCTTCGACTGGCTGCGGCGCCCTGGCCGGAGGCCGGAGAGCCGCAAGCAGGGCCACCGCCCCGGCGATCACCGTCACCACGATCAGCGAACGCTCTGCCATTGTCCGAGCTTATCAGCGACCGGTGGCTACGTCCCGTGGCAGCGTGTCGGAGTGTCGGAGTGACGGAGTATCGGACGTGGGTCCGGCACCCCCCTAAGCAGGTCAATACCGCGGCCGAGAGGGAGCGCACCCACTCACGCCATGGTGCTCCATTGAGTACCCGAGTCGCCGGAGCGCCTCCGGCCGACGGGTGCGCCTCGTTCCCGGCCCGCCGACGTCTGTGCTGCTTCCGGCACTCCGATACTTCGGTACTCCGAAAGTCGCCCCGAGTGTGCACCAAATCGCCACACTATCCCCGTCTGGCCTTGTCACACGATCGCAACGGTCGAACTGAAAAGTGGAGCGTTCGTCGAGACGGACGTTCTGCCTTAGGGGAGGCGATCCACATGCCTGGACATGGTTGGCTTCTTGGCCTCAGCCTCCGGGCGAAGCTCGGCCTCGTCGTCGCGATCCTCGCGGCGCCGGTACTCGTGCTCGTGGGGCTGCAGTTCAGCCAGCGCCAGGCGACCATCACGCACACCACTTCCGAACAAAGCGGCCTCGCATACCTCGATGAGGCCGTGTTCCCGCTCATCACCAAACTCGAGCGTCACCGCATGCTCGCCGGGGCCGTCGCGGCCGGCAATGTCGGCGTCGCGCCCCAGCTGCAGACCGCGCGCGACGAAGTGGACGCCGCCGTGGCGGTCCTCACGGAGAGGGACAAGGCGCATGGCAAGTCCTGGGGCACCTCCCGGGCGGTGGCCGAGGTTGCGACACGCTGGGCGGTGGCGCGCAACGTCACGTCCCGCGGCCTTGTCGATCAAACCGTGTCACTCGATACGGCGATCCTCCAGGAGCAGCTTCTGCCCATCGTCTTCACCGCGGGGAACGCATCGCGGCTGTTCGTCGACCCGGACATCGAGACGCGAAACGCGATTGCCGGGCTGACGGAGCACTGGCTCCGCTTCGAAGAGGAGCAGACGCGGGCCGCGGCCTATAGCGCCATCGCCACCGGCAACGATGGCGGCGTGCAGTTCTCGGCGCGCCTCCAGGCGTCCCGTGCCATCCTCAGCGCCGAGGCCTCGGGCCAGGCGATGCGAGGTTCCTTCGCGGCTGCGGGCGCGGCCGATTCAGCCTATGAACGTGCGCTTCACGACCCTTTATTGGCCAGCCAACAGCAGGCCGATGCGACGAAGTCTCTTCTCAATTCCATCGCCACCAACGACGGACTGCTCGTCACCCAGGGCCGAGTCCTGGAACAATCGGCGAAGCTGACAGATACGAACGCGGCGCTCTACCGGGCGGCCTCCAGGCAGGTGCGCTCGGACTTCAGCGCGCGCGTCAACGCTGGCCGCGCCGTCCAGTTCGTGACCCTTGGTGGCTCGCTGGCCGCGCTGGCGCTGGCGATCAGCCTCGCTGGCTTCATTAGCCGCTCGGTCACCGGGCCGATACTGCAGCTCGTGGAAGCGGCGGACAGGATGAGCCTCGGCGAACTCGATGTCGACATCCCCGTCAACAGCAAGAATGAAATTGGGCAGCTGGCCGAATCCCTGCGGCGCATGCAGGTGAGTTTGCGTGGGGCGATCGAACGGCTGCGGGCGAGGCGGGCGGCATGAGACCAGCTTGCTGCCGACCGATGATGCGAGGCGCCTCCCATGGCTGACCTGCGTACTCAGACTGACGCACTGGCGGGCATTGCGGGCATCGCGGGCTATGTGCGCGGGCTTCCCGGCGTGCTTCGTGCCGTCATCGCCAGCGACGATGGCGAACTTGTCGCCGCCGAAGGAACTTCGGGCGCCCGGCGCGACGGTGCTCTCGCCAGCTTCATCGCCAGCCGCGCCACGGACCTCAGCGCCCAGGATGGGGACCTGCGAGGGTTCGGCCGGAGGCTCGCGGGCAGCCGCCTGCAAGAAGTCGTCCTCGGCGGACGTGACGGCGAAACGGTCATCCTCCCGGCGGGCGCGGGCTGGATGTTCATCGCCTTCGCAGCGGGCGGCCAACGTCCCACCACCATCGACCAGGCGCGCGTGGCGCTGCGCCGCCTCCAGCCGGCAGCCGCCTGAGAGAAGGAATCCACGATGCTCTTCCCCAAAGACAAGCCACTTCACGTGAACCTCGACACGTCGTTCGTGGTATTCCCAGCGCTGCTTGAATACCTTGTGGCGCGGCGTTTCAGCGGTTGCCTGAGGATGGAACTCGGCGACTTTGAAGGAACCCTCTTCTTCGGCGCCGGCGAAGTGCTCGATTGCGGCGTGGAGGAAGGCGCCCAACGGCTCAGCGGCGCCCCTGCGCAGGCCGCCATGGTCGAACGGTCGCGCGCCCATGGTGGCCGCATCGACACCTTCAACCTCAGCCCGGACCTCGTCACTTTGCTCGGCCAACTGGTCGGCGGCGAGCCGATCTTCCGCGACCTGAGCACGGAGTTCGCCAACCCGGATCGCCTTCTCACGAAGCTTAAGGAACAGGGCCACACTGGCTACATCGAAGTCTCGCTTTCGGAAGGGCGGGGCGAAGGCGTGATCTTCCTGCGCGATGGCGCCTACGTGGAGGCCGTCCTCCAGAGCGAATCGCAGACCTATTCCGGCCTCCCTGTCGTGGAATCGATCGTCCAGGGGGCGGCCAACCTCGGCGCCGTGTTCAACGTCTACCGGGCCGTCCCCGCCGGGGCGGTCACGCAGGCGCCTCAGCCGGCGCCTCTGGCTGTGGCCGTCCCGGCCGCCATGGCCCCACCACCGCCGTGGGCGCCCGTGCCCGCCACGCTTGACGATTCGCCCGGCCCGCTGCCCGCGCCACTCTCCACGGCGACTTTGGCGCCCCTCGCGGAAACGGGACCCGCACCCACTCAGCTGCACATGATCACGCCTCATCCCGCCTTTGCAGCGGCGCGGCAGGCAGAGCAGACGGCCGACAACAGCGACGAGGTGCTCGCCTTCTGGAGCGAAATGCTCTCCAAGGCGGAAGGCGCAGTCGACCGCCTCTCGTCCGAAGGCCGGTTCGCGACTGCGTTCAAGGAGGTACTCGTCGAAAAGGCCGCCAGCTTCCCCTACCTGGACCCGTTTGCGGCGGAATTCGACTACCGCGATGGCAAGGTGACGTTTGCCGGCGAACCCCCGGCCGACCTCCCCGAGGCGCTCGGCGATTGCCTCCACGACACGATCGCGCGCCTCGCCTTCCGTCTCAAGCGGGCCGACCTCGAGACGCGCGTGCGCGCCGAACTGTCGGAGATGTACGACCAGCACGCATCGATGATCGACCGCTTCTCCCCATCCACCCAGGCGCTGGTGTCCTGAGCGAGGAAGAGATGGAACGCGACCTCCAGCGCATTAGCACCATGACCGGGGCTGGCTGTGCGTTCGTCTGCGACAACGGCGGCAGCGTTGTCGCAACGTCCGACCCGCCCGCGCTCGCGACCGCGACCATGAGCCAGATCGGCCGCGTAGCGACGCAGGTGTTCCAGGCCATGTCGGCCGCTTCTCGCCCGGCGGACCGCGCCGAGTTCGTCTATGACACGTGGCGGCTCTTTGCCCGCGACCTGGGCCCAGCCGTCGTCCTCGTCGTGCTCGGGCCGGGCGCGGACATGCCGCTCGTGCGGATGTCTATTGACGCGACCGTCGTTGGTTGGAAGGCCGACAAGGAGATTCAGAGGCGGCTCGCACGGTCGACGGCCCGCCGCGACCAGGTGGCGCCGCGTGAACTGGATGGCCACGCCCTGCGTTCCTGGCGGGCGTTCGCGGCCCGAGGATAGCCACACCGCTGAAAGAAAGGGGGAGACCATGCCCGAAGGACTCACCGGCAGCCTGGCGCAGATGCCCCTGGGCGACATCCTTGAAATGCTCATGTCCAGCCGCCAGTCCGGCCACATCGAGGTCACGAACGGCCCTCGCCGGGCCGATATCTTCGTCGAGACGGGAATCGTCGTGCATGCCGCCATGGGCGGCGTGACGGGAGAATCCGTGCTCATCGAGGCGCTGGCCTGGGACCGGGGCATTTTCTCCTTCGCACCGCAGGTGTAATCGCCCGCGCGCTCCATCACCGCGCCCCTGGCCGAGCTGCGCAGCCAGGGCTCGCCCGAGCCTGACGAACATGAAGCGCTGCTCCGTGTGATCTCGTCCGCGGCCGCGAAGCCGAAGCTCAACGGGGCGCCGCCGGCGGCGGCAATCAGCCTCGAACCGCGCGAGTGGGCCGCCATCACCCGCGTCGACGGCGTGCGCGACATCGCCACGATCGCCGCCGACCTGCGGCTGGACGAGATGGAGACGATGAAACTCTTCCGGCTGCTCGTGTTGCGGGACCTGGTGAAAATCGAAGCTCCCCTGGCCGTGGCCGAAACGGAACGGCCAAAGTTCGTCGCCGTCCATCCAACATTCTTTCAGCACCTGCAACACGAAGCCGCCGCCGCCCTCGGGCCGCTCGCCGTTGTCATCATCGATGACGCGGTCGAAGAATTTCAGGCGACGAGGGAGAACTTCCCGCGGGGCCAGGCCTCGCGACTCGTAGAGGTCGTAGGCGCTGAAATCCAGGATGACGCCCGTCGCGTCCGCTTCCAGCAGAAGATGATGGACTTGATGCAGTCCCAGCCGCGCGCCGCCTGAAGCCGGCGACCTGCCACCGGCCGGTTCAGAACCAGCCCCGGCGCCGGAAGTAGTAGGCCATGCTGACGGCCAGCCCGATCATGCCGGTCATCATCGCCACAAAGCCCCATTGGTTGTGGAGCCCGGGCACGTTATCAAAATTAGTCCCGAAGATCCCCGAGATCACCGTCGCCGGGAGCGAAAGCGCAGCCACCACGGAGAGCACCTTCATCACCTCGCTCAGCCGGTTATTGACGGCGCTGAGGTAGGTGGCGAGCACGGTCTCGGCATCGTCGCGCACGCCTTCGAGCGAGATGTCGACACGCACGAGATGGTCGTAGATGTCCCGGTAGTAGATGCGGTTTGGCTCGCGCACGTAGGCGAATTCGCCACGGCTGAGGCGCTGGACCAGCGCCATCTGGGGCGTGATCAGCCGCCGCACATCGCCCGCCGTACCCCGCAGCGCCACGATTTCGCGGCTGTCGTCTGCGTTCACGGGGTTGGAGAGGATGCG
>JAYUAG010000445.1:0-8010 GCA_043741475.1 Thermoflexaceae bacterium
TTATCGCGTACTGTTGGCCACCAAGAGACTGATTTACTCCTCCGTCAGACGCGAGCATGCAGCCTTTGTCGATCAGCGATCTCCAAAGTCCACGGTCGAGCGAGTAGAAGTCAGCATCACAGAAGATCACTTTGTTATCTTTTCCTGTGAGCTTCCTTAGACTGTCGTAGTCTCTCATGCCAGCCGTTTCCCGGGAAAAGAGCCCCGAGACCATCACTCGCTCCCCCGTGGATCCCGACGCTTCTCTGATCACGGAGACGGTGACGAAAGCGACTTCGGGATAAGTTGTCCAGATCGCTTTGCCGGTAATGATCGCCAGCGCTGAGCCATTTGAGAGCAGGTCGGTGTTCTTCTTCGGGCTCTTTGGTCGGACGCTGACGCGAAGATGACCGTTGTCCTGCTCGAACTGAACTGAGAGGACATCAAGGTTCACGTTGTCCGCTGATGCGTCCCGGTTATCTCGAATCGACTTCTCGGCGCGCAAGGTTAGCGCGGCAACGGGGGTCGCCGTTTGAGTGGAGCTCGACACACTGCCACTAATTGGAGCGCCGCTGCTTCCCGACAGGCTGGTGCTTGTGGCGACCGGCGTTGGCGCTGCCGAAGTGTCTAACTCCGGTGCCGACCGAGTGGGTGTCTCGTCGCCGGACTCCCCGGCCAGTGCGGCGACCACGAACAAGAAGATGAGTCCACACGCTCCTAAGATCGGTCCCTTCACTCTCCAACTCGAAGCCCAGAATCGACCCCACGCGGAGGTCTGAGGGCGTCGGGGTGGAGGAGGCGCCATCGCGCCGGCCGGAGGACGGCCCGGCTGCCGCGGCGAAAACACGGTCTGGGGCGACTTCGCTGGTGGAGGGGGCGGAGCGGGCCGCGCTGGGCTCGCAGCGGGAACCGATTGGGATCCGGGAGGGTTCGGTTGGGGTGGCAGCGAGCCCGGGAAGACAGGGACTGGGGCGAACATACCGAGACCAGGGAACTGGATTGAAGTCTGTGTCGCGTTCGACAACGACGGGCGAGTCATCGGCGGGACATGGTGGGGACCGGGGCTTAGAGACCAGCCGTCCGGGAGACTAACCGGACCCGACGGCGACGCCGTTGGCCCTGAGAAACCCCTTGACACGCTACAGATCGGCACGGTGAACGGAAAGTTCGTAGCCGAGACCGAGGCGGTGCCACCGCGAAAGCTGCCGATAATGTCGTTGTCCCAGGGGTAGCGGGCGATTCCTCCACCGGTGAATCGGGAACTGACTCGCCTCCGTCGGGCGGCGGAACGACTCCGGTCATTAAGACCCTCGAGTGCGGCTCGCCAGTTAACGTCAATCAGCCTCTCGTCTGTCAGGCCGACGTGCAGCCCGGCTCGCCGGCTGCCCCGATCATCCTGCTGAGTTGGGATGCGCCGGGTGGCACTCCCGCCAGGGGCTCCGAGACATCGCTCACTACGAAATATGCATTGCCGGGCGCCAAGGACGTGAGCCTGACGGCGTGCAGCAACGCGGGCTGCACAACGCTCACGGAGCAAGTCGTCGTGCAAGGAACGGCGTCCGCCCCGTCCGCACCGATCCTCCGCACGCTCGGGTGCCCGTCCACCGCGAAGGCGAACCAGCTCCTAGCCTGCCCGTCGGACGGCGCTCCTGGGGGTACCAGCAGCCCGGTCACGCTTCTTGAGTGGCAGGCGCCTGGCGGCATGCCCGCTGCCGCCAGGGGCGCGACCGTCTTCACGACGACCTACGCGACGCCGGGAAGCAAGCAGATTACCCTCAAGGCGTGCAGCGGCGACGCATGCACGACGCTCTCACAGACCGTAACCGTCACCGCGGACGTGCCACCACCGCTAACGGGTTCGGGCACCTTCACGCTGTTCCAGCAGGAGGGGCAATGCCAGGGGCTCACGATCAGCGAGGTGATGCAACTCTCGCTCTCGCTCGCCGTAAACGGCACCGTGGTCGACGTGAGCGTCACCAACAAAGGCTGGACGGCGCGCGGGACCTGGACGGACACGACGGACGGTTCGGGGCGGAAGACGCTGTCGGCCGCGTCGCAGGCCCTTCCGAACCCGCCGGCGGGCTCAACGGCCATGTACTTCGCCATTGCCGGCTTCTACAACCCGTCGACGAAGGTCCTCGCGTGGGACACGGTCACGGGCTTCTCGCTCGTCTATGACCGTTCAGGCGGCCAGTGCAAGGCGCGCTACAGCTTCAACATCCAGCTGAACTGACCACTGGACCATGTCGCCGCAGCTGACGACGAAGGCGGGCCGCTCCTGGTTGGCGATGTCCACCAGTTCATCGAACGCTTCGACTTCGCGTTCGAAGCCGCGGGTAGGCTCGAAGCGTGGGAGCTGGAGGCCCGACCTGACGAAGAAGGCTTCCGTTCCCTCCCGGCCGCGGCGGCTGACGTTCGCATACATCCCGAGCTGCGGATCGGCCATCACGAAGAAATCGAAGAGGGGATCTTCCGCGGTCACGGGGAGTCCGCGCCCGCCGGATAGGTCATGAACTCCAACAGGTTCCCGTCCGGGTCGCGCGTGTAGATGCTCGTGCCGCGGCGCATGCCGGCGTCCGCGCCGCCGCGCTGTTCGACCGGACCGAAGGCGATTTCGGCGTCGGCCTCGCGCAGCCAGGCTTCCGCCTCGCCGATCGTGCCGGGTAAGTAGAAGCAGAGGTCGCCGCAACCCGGTTGCGCCGTGGGGCCGCGCAGCGTGAAGCGCGCGTCCTGCCACATCTCCGGCGGGTGCACGTTGATTTTGACGTGTTCATCCACCTGGATCGCGATCCAGCGCACCGTGCCCGCGCGCCACTCGTCTTCGTAGAGGATGGGGAAGCCAAGCCTGCGGTAGAAGGCGATGAGCGCCTCCACGTCATTCGTGGGGAGCGAGACATGGTCGAAACCGCGAACGCGCATAGCCACCTCCGACCCGGGGAGTCTACGCTTCGTTCAGGGTTGCAACAGCGCCGCGACCGCGAGCGCCGCCTCGCCGCCGTGGCCGGTCGAGCCTGCGCTCCAGACGGCGCTCAAGATCGCGCCCGCGTATCCCCAGAGTTGAATCCGTTCGCGTTCGATCCCGAGGATCTCCGAGAACTGTGCGATCCTCCGCTGTTCGACCGCGTGGGGGTTCGACCAGCGCAGGAGCGCGAACTCGTTCGGGTTGTAGAGCCAGGGCGCCACTTCGTATCCGCGGTCTCCGACGACGCCCTTGGGGTCGATCATCAGCCAACCGCGGTCCTCGCTCTCCAGGATGTTGAAGTGATGGAGGTCGCCATGCAGCACGACCTCGTCGCGCGGGTCACTGAGCTCGATGAAGAGCGCGCGGGCGCGGTCCACGTCTGCGAGCGGCAAGGAGCCCGTATCGCCAAACCGCACGGCATAGTCGTCGAAGGCGCGCGCCCAGCGCAGGAGCGAGGGGAAGCGATGCCCCGGGGACGGTGTGCGAAAGCAACGCTTCATGGTCATAGCCGCGATCTCTGTGGCGCGCTCATCGCCGGCTTCCCCCCGCGAGGCAAGGTCGTGGCCCGGCTCGATCGACTCCAGCAGGAGCGCGCCGAGCTCGTCGTCGGATTCGTAGAGCCGTACCGCGGCGTCGCCACCGGCCAGGCGCAGCATGTCGGCCTCGGTCCAGCGCTCCTCACAGGGGACGCCCACCTTGAGCACGGCGGGCGTGCCGTCCGCCCGCGTCGCCCGCGTGACGTACTGAAAAGAGAGCCCAGCGAACGGCCCTTCGAGCGTGAGAGACCAGCGATTCGCGCAGGCGTCGAGCACCGCCGGGAGACTCACGAGCCAGTCGCGGCCGTCTTCGCCGAACGCCCCGAGGACGTTGCGGCGCATCACCTCGGGGACGACGACAGGGGTCACCGCAGCAGCGCGCCGTAGGCTTCGGGGACGCGGTCGCGGAGGACGTGAGTGTGGGGCGCGCGGTCTTTCCAGCGCGAGAGCGCGCGGTTCACGGACGCGGTCATGGCGATGCCGCTCTCGGCCGGTACGGCGGTGAGGACGGCGCCGTCAGGCGAAGTCACGATCCCACCACCGGGCCAGGCGGCGGCGGTGTAGACGCGATTCTCGTCGCTTCGGGCGCGAGCGATCCGTTCGTTCATGGCGTGAGCTTCGAAGAGCGGCCAGGCGAGGATGTCCGCCCCGTTCAGGGCGTGGGAGCGAGCCACCTCGGGGACGACCCCCTCGTCTCCGCAGAGCAGCGCGACGTTGCCCGCGGCCGTGGGAATGACTGGCCCGAGCACTTCACCCGTGTCGATCCCGCGGCCGTGGCTGGCCAGGTGTTCATGGGTGCGGCCCGGCGTGACAAGCGCGGCGGACTGTCGCCAGGTGCAGCCGGTGGTGGCCACTGCGACGACGGCGGCGCCGCCGTGTGCGCGGACGGCGGCCTCCAGGGTAACGAGACCGATTTCCCAGCCCTCCGGCCCTTCGCAGCCGCCGAACACGACGAGGTCCGCGTCCTGGGCGCGGAGCGCGGCGAAGCGGCGCGCGACCGTATCGGCGTCCCAGTCTCGATCAGCCGGGACGACGGCGATGCGACCGCCAGCTTCGGAAGGGATGAGCGGTTCGCGCTCGGAGCGGCTCGCGGCCGATGTCGCGTATGGCTGCGTGAGCGCCCCGTATAGCGACGGCCGGCGTGCGACGATCTCGGCGGCCATCGGCTCGATCTGGAAGGTGGCCACCGTGTCCCCGGTACTGGGCGCGCAGACTCTCGTTGTTCCGGCCGGGTCGATGACGCACGAACGACCGGCGTACACGATCGTGCCATCCTCGGTCCCCCACTTGTCGGCAGCGGCGACCCACACGCCGTTTTCGAAGGCGCGCACCGGCATGAGGTATTCGCATTGCGTCGTGTTCAGCTCGGCGCTGGTGCGGCCCCAGGAGACCCAGGCCGTGAGGTCAAGGATCACCTCGGCGCCGCCAAGCCTGAGCAGCCGCGCGATCTCGGGCTGGCGGCCATCCGCACAGATGAGGATGCCGAACTTGCAGAAGCCGGTGTCAAAGACGGGGAATTCCGTGCCGCGCCGGAACCAGCTGTTGTCGAAGTGCCAGAGGAAGCTCTTGTCGTAGCGCCCGCGGACGTCGCCGTCGGGGCCGAAGACGACGCCGCTGTTTGTCACGGAACCATCGGCGTGGGGCACGGCCAGGCCGGCGGCGAGCCAGTAGCCGTAGCGCTTCGCCTTTTCGCCAAAGAGCCGGAGGACTTCGGCGTATGGGCGAACGCCCGGGCGCGCGTAGGGGTCGGCGTCCTTGAGGTAGTAAGCGGGGTAGGAGCACTCGGGCAGGAGGACGAGTCGTGCTCCTGTCGCACCCGCTTCATCGAGCGCTCTGAGGAGGTTCGCGAGGTTCTCCTCGGCGTCTTCGATGTCAAAGGCGCGGACCTGGCAGCAGGCGACGGTGAAGGGAGTCATAGGAAGAGCATACAGGACGAGGCGCGCGCCCTCGTCGTGCTAGGGTGCGTCTCAAGTTGTTCGCCGCCGCAGCAGGACGACCACCCCCTCCGAACCGCGGACGGTCACCGAGCGGGTTGTAGCGATCCATCTCAGCCACCCCGGGGAAAACGTCGGGCGGCCCGGGTTGGTCGATACGGCTCGCCTGCTTACGCGCGGTTCGGATGGAGGGGGTCGCGCCCGCTCAGTCGCGCTGAAACAGGCGGCATTCGGGACCGTCGACCTCCAGCCGGTCGACCACTTCGCGCAGGGCGCGCTGGAGCGCGGCGAAGGGGAGCGCCTCCCAGTCGTCGATCAACCGCTGGCGCTGCTCCGAGATGTGGCGGCGGCGTTCGGCCTCGGACTCGCTCGCGGCCATGCGTGTGCGCGCCTCGGCGAGTTCGGCCTGCATCCCCTGGTAGTCTCCGGCAAGGCCGCCGCCGAGCGAGCGCATGCGTTCGATGGAGACGTGGCCGTGGGCGGCATCGGCGACGAGTTCTTCCACCTCGCGACGGTTGCGACGGAGGCGCGCCTCGACGCGGTCCACGGCGGCGATCATGTCGAGCTGGTAGGCGTCGACATTGCCCGCCCGGCGGACGCGGGTGATCACGGGGCTGTCGCTGGCGAGCAGCGCGCGGACGCGGGCTTCGAGTTCGGCGGCACGCTGGGTGTTGTAGCCGCAGGCGCTCTGGTTCGTGCGGCTTTCGCACTGGTAGTAGCGGTAGGCGGCCTGGTGCTCTTCGCCGTCCTTCGTCGTCCAGCGCTGGCGGCGGCTGACACCGATGAGCCGGTTGCCGCAGCGCGCGCAATAGACCAGACCGCTCAAAAGAAAAGGCACGACGGTCCGTCGCCGCTCAGTGACGACGCGCGACTGGAGGCGCTCCTGGACGCGGCGGAAGTCCTCGGGCGAAACGAGCGGCGGGTGGCTCCCTGGCACCTTCACGCCGAAGCGGGTGTACGTGCCCAGGTAGACCCGGTTCCGAAGCAGGTCGCGGACGGTGACCATGCTCCAGCGGCCGCCACGGCGGGTGGGGATCTCTTCGCTGTTGAGCTGGCCGGCAATCTTGCGGATACCCATGAGCTCCTGGAGGTAGAGCCGGAAAATGTAGCGGACGACGACGGCCTCTTCGGGCACCAGTTCGAGCCGTCTCCGGGGTCCGACCTGATAGCCGTAGGGCGGGCGCCCGAGTACTTCGCCGCGGACTGCCTTCCTGCGCATGGCACTGCGCACGCGCTCCGAGACGGGGGTGCCCTCGCCCCGGTCCGCCCATTGGTCCACCAGCTCGCGCGCGACTTCGCGTCCCGTATGGGCGGAGAAGACGTTCACGCCGGTCGCTTCTATCTGGAGCAAGCGAAGGGCGCCGTGGCCGAGATCTCCGCCAAGTGCGGTCAGGCTATCGACGACGGCGACCGTGAACCCGCGGTCTGCGCGGTGCAGGAACTGGAGCATCTGGCGGAAGCCTGCGTCGTGGTCGGCCTGACCGTCGGTATCGAGGAAGGTGGCGGCGACTTCATAGCCCTGGCGCGAACAGAATTCGAGGAAGCCGCGGTTCTGGTCGCCGATACTTCGTTTCGTGCCGTTGCGACGTGCGCCTTCGACAAAGTAGCCGACTGCGTTCACGCCGCTAGCCCATCACGAGAATGCGTTCGCAATGCGGGCACTGAATGGGTTCCAGGGAGGTGACTACCTTCCTCCGGACGGCGTCGGGCAAGCCAACGCGGCAACCGCCGCAGGTATTGCCCTTCACATGGACGACGATGTCGCCGCTCTTGCGTCCGCGCAGCGTCTGGTAGTTGCGCAGCACGCGGGGGTCGACTTTCGCCGCCTGGACGACGCGCAGTGCCTCCGAGCGCGCGATGAGGCCATCGATGCGCTTCGCTTCGCTCTTAAAGGTCTTACTCTGCGCTACCCAGCGCGCTTCCAGCGAGGTCACATCGGCCTGGAGGGCATCGTGCTCGCCGGCAAGCTTTTCGATTTCCGCGAGTTGCTCGATTAGGCCGTCTTCGATGGTGGTGCGTTGTGCCTTGAGCCCATCCACTTCGTGCTGGAGCGTCGCCAGTTCCTTCGGATTCTTGACCGTGCCGCCGTAGAGTTTCTGCTCTTCGCGGTCGATGTGGGCGGTGAGGTCGGCGGCATCGCCTTCGAGTTTGCGACTGCGCTTGCGCAATTCGGCGAGGGTGTCTGCGGCGGTGGCAAGGCGGTCGCGAACGACGAGGAGCTCTTCATCAGCCTCAAGGCGCCGCGCGACCTCGGCGGCGGAGGAACGGAGGAGTGTAACCTCGTTGTCGATCACTTGAAGGGAGGCGAGTTCGAGCGCCTGGGTCATGGGATTTTCGTCGCTTCGGGGGCAGGGCTAACCATAGCGCTAAGAGTACGCGCTTCCTCACGCGCGCTCAACGCCGACCGCGGGCGGCCACGGAAAGAATCACACTCACGCTGCCGTTATGACGCGCCCCGAGGACGACAGACGGACTCAGGCCTCCGCGCCGAGGAGCGGTCGCTGACCTCGTGGGCGGCCAACTCGGACGCGGGGCCCTCCCAGACGACGACGCCGTTGCGCATGACATAGACCCGATCGGCGATGGAGAGCGCGGCTGC
>JAYUAG010000446.1:0-3426 GCA_043741475.1 Thermoflexaceae bacterium
CGACAAATACCTGCGCATGCCTGTGCACGACCTCGCCGGACCTGGCACCGATGCGAACACACTCGCCTTCCGCGTCTTCGAGGCGGGGTGCGCGGCCCACGCCTCCATCGTCAGCGAAGACCGTTGGGCCGAACACAGCACCTGGCGTCCGATCCTGGCCGAGAAAATCAACGTCAGCGCCCAGATCGACCGCGTTGACCGCATCGACGCCGGGCACTGGCAGATCGTCGACTGGAAGACCGGGCTCGTGGACCGCGATGAGGTGACGGACGCCCAACTCGACCTCGGCCACATCGCCGCCCGCACGAGCTTCCGCGTCCCGCGCGGCGTGACCGTGACGGCGATCGCCTGGAACCTTCGCAACGGGCGCCAGCGCGTCCGGCTGCTTCGCCACGAAGATGTCGAGGGGACGCTGCAGAAGTACGCGGGCATCGCCAACCGGATCCGCGGGAACAGCGACTTCGAGGCCACGCCCGGGCCGCACTGCGGCTTCTGTGACTGGCGTCCGCAATGTCCGGACGCAGACGGCAAGGCGCCGCCCCTCGACCTCGACGACGACGACGAGTAACAGGGTTCTGTCTTCCGGCTCCTGGTTTTCCTGGTGTCTTTGTGGCCCACGGGCGCGGGCGTGCCGTGGTGGCTCTCGACGCGTAGGATGCGGCCCCACACCACCACCGGAGCCGCCCGCTATGCCCGCCGACACCGTCCTCACCGAAGCCAACATGCGCGACTACCTCCAGGGGCTGAGTAACTGGGGGCGCTGGGGCGCCAGCGACGACGCCGGCACGATCAACCTGATCACCGCCGACACCCGCCGCCACGCCGCGTCGCTCGTGAAGAGCGGTCGCGCCGTCTCGCTCTCACGCCCATGGAACACGCGCGGCGGACGCGGCAACGCCAATCCCGCCCAGCACTTCATCCGCACCTGGGACGAAGCCGCGATCGACTACATCGGCATCGTCTTCCACGGCTACGCCACCACCCACCTGGACGCGCTCTGCCACATCTTCTTCGAAGGCAAGGGCTACAACGGCCACCCCGCCGAGGACGTCACTTCGCTGGGCGCGAAGTTCGGCGCCGTCGACGCCTGGAGCCAGGGCATCACGACGCGCGGCGTGCTGATCGACATCCCCCGGCTCAGGGGCGAGCCCTTCGTCACGGTCGACAAGCCGGTGCGTGGCTCGGAGATCATCGCCGCGGGGAAGGCGCAGGGCGTGACGCCGCGGCCCGGCGACGCGGTGCTCGTCTATAGCGGCCGGGAGAAGTTCTATGCCGCCCACCCCGAACTCGCGCCGGGCGAGCCGCCACAGCCCGGCCTCCACGCGGACTGCTGCCAGGTGTTGAAGGACCACGACGCGGCGCTCCTCGGCTGGGACCAGCTCGATGCGCGGCCGAGCGGCTACGACCTGTTCGATAACCCTCCCCGCGCGGGCGGGCCGGTGCACGTGGGCACGATCGTCTTCATGGGCATGCCGCTGCTGGACAACGCGCTGCTCCAGCCGCTGGCCGAGGCCTGCGCCGAGGAGAACCGCTGGGAGTTCCTGCTCACGCTCAACCCGCTGAACATCCGCGGCGGCACGGGCTCGCCGGTGAACCCGATCGCGATCTTCTGACGGGGCGGACAATCCGTAGCGCGCACGTCAGTAAGCGCTGGGATGGGTACCATGCGACCAGGGCAGGCGCCGGAACGGACTGGCTCTCTTCGAGCGCATGACTGAGAACTGGGAGATGCTGCCGCTCTGCAACAGTCGCGCCGCCAGAACATCCCAGCGCTTACTGACGTGCGCGCTACGGACGGACGAGGGACGTGAATCTCGCCCGGTTCCCCGCGATTTCTTCACGGTTCCGCCCTCTCCGCTCAACCTCGGAGTGTCGAACTTCGTGGTGAAAGGAATGTGTGGGTCGACGTAAAGTCCGGCTGCGTGCACAGCTTCGGAGAGAGCGGCATCCGTATGCAACAGCTGGCGTAGAATCCTGCGAAACCCGCGAAGGCTGCCCCCATGCCGCTCCGCTTCCGCCGAAACCGCACCCGCACGCCCAACCTCACGATGACGACAACGATGCCGATTGCGCCTCTCGCCGCTTCCGCGCCTACCCAGGTTGCGGCCGTGCCGGCAGGCGCCGCGCCCGCGCCCGCGATGCCCATCGCGCCCCAGGCGGCGGTGATGGCCGCCGCGCCCGTCGATGAACCGGTGATGCCGGTGATGGCGACGCGGCCTCTGCCCGGCCCGGCGGGTCTCAACGGCCACCGCCAGCTGCCGCTTAAAACCCAGGCCACGGGCAACGACGTCCGCGCCGAGCGCCTCTTCCGCCAGGTGCGGACGGAGATGGAGGAGCTGCGCTCTTCGTTCAGCAACCTCAGGGTCGCCGGCGAAGAGATGACTGAGCTGGACATTGTGTCGGTCTGCGAGAACCCGGATGCGGCCGCGGCCCTGCCGCCCGCGCTCCTCGTGCGGGCGCTGATTAGCTCGCACCAGAGCAGCGAAAAGCTGCTGCGCAAGCTCGCGCGGGCGCGCGCCCGCAACCAGCGACTGAGCGAGAAGCTGCGGACGCTCAGCCAGGAACAGGCCTACGTCCGCGGGCGGACGGAAACGCTTGACCAGGTGATCGCGGCGCTCCACGGCAACCTCGAGGACTTGAGGGCGGCGCGCGACGGCGAGAGAGCGCTCAGCGAACCGGCCCAGCCGCGCGCCCTCCGTGGCGGCTCCATGGCGCCGCCGCACGAGGCGCTTCCATCCGCGGAACGCGCGTGAGCCACGGCCCCCGTTCTCTCGTGCTCTCTTCCGCACCGGCGCGACGCGATGTCCCGGCCGAAGCGGCGGCGCTGCGGCGTGAGGCGGAGACGCGCGTCACCGAGGTCCACCTCCTCGTTGCGGCCCTCCAGGAGCACATCCAGGATCTGAGGGTGGAGCGCGACCGGTTGCTGGACGAAGTGGCGTTCCTGCGCCAGGAGGTCGGCCGCGCCGAGGCGCGCGGCTTCTTCCAACGCGGCCTCAAGCTGAATCGCTGAGAGCCGGCGCCAGTACGACACGCCACCGGGCTGCCCGTGTTGGCCGCTCGTTAGACCTTGAGAATGTTGAAGACGGCGACGTAGCGCCGCACCTGCCCGTCGCCGGTCGCTGGCTGGATCCAGAGTCGAAACGTCCCTGTAGCGGGATTGCGGAACTCATAGATCTCCTCGCCGAGGGGAGCTGAGGAGGCGGGCGCCGTAAAGTGTCCTGTGAGCCCGGCGGCATGTTCTACGAGGCGGTGTTCGCGTGACGGCGCCCTACCTGCGTCTACAGCCAGAGACAGCGGATGACGACGCGTTTCTCCTGCGCCTCTATGCCAGCACCCGCGAGCCAGAGCTCAAGCAGGTCCCGTGGACTGAGGAAGCGAAGGCTGCGTTCGTCGCCTCGCAGTTCCAGCTTCAGCGCATCCACTACC
>JAYUAG010000447.1:0-8000 GCA_043741475.1 Thermoflexaceae bacterium
CGCTCAGTTGTCGGCGCCAAGGCCGGCCCACTTGTCGCGCTGGTGGGAGACGACCTGCTCGCGCGTGCGCGTGAGGAGGTCATCGAGGATCTCTGCGAGGTGGGCGAGGCGTTCGGCGGCCGGCTCGAGCTCTAGCAGGCGCTGCTTCACCGCCTCGTCAACCTGAATCCACGGGGCGAGGAAGTTCACCAGCTCGTGCGGCCGCTGCGGCAGCTTCATGCCCTTCGCCCACTGGTCGGAGAGCGAGAGCGCGAGGCGGAAGTACGCGGGGAAGGTGGCGCGGACCGTCTCCAGCGCGCTCTGCAGCCGCGTATCCGTGATATCGAAGCCGTCGTCCTCGACGTATGTCACCTCGCCGAAAGGGTAAGGACGTGGCGCGAGCATGCGGTCGAGGCGGAAGCGCTGGCGCCCGCGCGCCGTGAGTATGAAGCGGCCGTTCGGAAGTTCCTGACACTCTTCGATGAACGCCGTCGTGCCCACATTGTGCGGGATCGCCCCGCCACCGATTTCCGGCCCTTCGCGAATGAGGAGCACGCCGAACTCGCCGCGGCTGCCCAGCAGTTCGCGTGTCATCGTGCGGTAGCGCTCCTCGAACACCTGGAGGGGCAGCGGCATCCCCGGGAAGAGGACCGTGCGAAGGGGAAAGAGCGGGATCTCCATCGGCAGGGCCATGCCAAATCGGGCGGAACTCGATTATCTGTGGCGCGCGGGCTTCGGCCAACGGCCGCCGCCCGCTGCGGTTCGCATCCGCCAGCCCAGTAAGCAGAAAACCGCGCAAAGCGCGGTTCTGGTTTATACCGGCGGCGGCCTATTTTCCCATCCAGTTGCCCGGGCAGTATCGTGAGCGCTGAGGCGTTTCACTTCCGTGTTCGGGATGGGAACGGGTGGGACCACCTCGCTCTAGCCACCAGTGAACTGAGAGTACGAGGGGCGGCAGATAGGTTCAAGCAAACCGAGTCCGAGCTTCAACGATCCATCCAGTAGCCGGGTTCACGTCGCATGTCCTCGAGCGCCACGATCACGACCGTTGCGGCGTCAACCTCGTACACGAGCGCCAATGGGAAGCCGGGCAAGAGCAGTCGTCTCGTGCCCTGGAGGTAGGCTCGGCCGATTGAAGGAAACTCGCCTAGCATACTAATTCCATTGAGCACCGCGTTAAGCAGTTCCAGGCCCGCGGCCCCGGGTGTGTTCCTCGTACCACGCCAGCGCTTCGAGTAACTCCAGATAGGCGCCACCATCGGCGCGTACCCTCATCGGGAGAGTCGGGCCGAGGCATCCGCAACGAAGGTGTCAAACGATACTAATTGCGAGTCCCCGGATCTCAGGCGCGCCAAGCGCCGCTCAATCTCGACTTCCCACGCCCTCTGAACGGCCGGATCGCGGCCGTCGCCCCAAGCCTCGGCGATGCAACGGGCGACCTGGTCGCGATCGTCCGGTGAGAGCTGCATGACCTGCTCGATCACCGATTCCAGCGTTGGCATGGGACGATCATACCACGCACAGGTCACATTCGCGGGCGCAGTCTGAGCGGCGGCGCCGCGCTCAAAGCTTGCCTGCGGCCCCGCCATCGATGTCCAGCACCTGCCCGTTGATGAAGCGGCTATCGTCGCATGCGAGGAACAGCACTGCGTTCGCCACGTCTTCAGGCAACCCTGGCCCAGGTGTCAACTGGACGCTGGCAAAATACCGCTCCGCGAAATGGCGCTCGCCCACGTTCGCGGCCGGCGACAGGATCTGCCCCGGCCGCACGCAGTTGACGCGGATGTTGTGAGGGCCGCCGGACCCGGCGGCGTAGCGCGTAAACGCCTCGATGCCGGCCTTCGCGGCCGCATAGGCCGCGGGCGGGACTCCCGGAAGCATCGCCCGTCCTTCCGCGCTTGCGCCGTTGACCGCCGCGAACGACGACATGTTCACGACCGTCCCGCCCCCGGCCTCGACCATGTGCGTCCAACAGGCGCGCGTCATGCGGAAGGTGCCCGTCAGGTTTAGCGAGATCGTCTGGTCCCAGGTGTCGTCCGATTCCCGCGGGAACTCCCCGGGGAACGCGCCCCCGGCGTTGTTGAACAGGATGTGCACCGCTCCAAAGCGCGTGACGACGGCCGCCACGGCGGCTTCAATCGACGCTCGCTCCATCACGTCGCAGGGAAAGAAGGCCGCTTCGCCGCCGTCAGTCGCAACCGCGGCGGCAACGGCCTCGCCCTCCGCCACGCGACGAGCGAGTATCGCGACCCTTGCGCCCTCCCGCGCGAACAGACGCACGGTGGCGGCGCCGATCCCCGAGTTCCCGCCGGTGACGATCGCCACCCGGCCATCAAGCTTGCCCATTGTCGCCCTCCTCAGCCGGCCCGAGGCCGGAACATCACCAGCGTTGTGTCTTCGGTCACGTCGTCGAAACTCGCCTCGACGCGCATGCCGATGTGCACGGACTCAGTCGGACAGCCCACGATGTTGGTCGTCATGCGTGGCCCCTCGTCTAGCTCCACGATCGCGATCACGTACGGCGTCATACTTGCGAACGACGGATGACTCCCGCGCCGGTCGATCGTGAATGAATACACGGCGCCGCGCCCGCTGACCTCGGCCCACTCCCAATCCTCCTGGAGTGGGCCCGGAGCGAGGGCCCGCGGATACCAGAAGAAGCGCCCGTCTTTGGTGCGGGGCATCAGCAGGCGATGCGCCCGCGCGGCATCCCAGAACGGGCGCGTCAACGGCGTCGGCTGGGGAAGCGGTCGTGGCGGCGCCTCGGCCATCACGCCCCCTCCAAAATCAAGGCCACCTGCTCCGCCATGAAGCCGCCCGTGCCTGTGACGTAGGCGCGCTCGCTGCGTGGCAGCTGACGGCGGCCGGCGCGGCCCTGGATCTGAAGCACCGCCTCAGTCACATGTGCCATGCCGCCAGCGATCCCTGCCTGGCCCATCCCCAGCTGGCCCCCGTGGGTGTTCAGCGGCCAATCGCCGCCGTCATATCGAAAGTCGTGCTCGTCGACGAACCGTTTACCCTCGCCCTTGCGACAGAAGCCCGAGTCTTCGATCTCAAGCAAGACGGTGATCGTGTAGCAGTCGTAGAGCAAGGCCATGTCGATCGTGTCTCGCATGGCCCCCGCCATGGCGAAGGCGCGTTCCGCGGCGACGCGCACGGGCGTATCGGTCAGCGACTTCGCGTACGTTATGGACTTGTGGAAGATGTGCTCGGCGAAGCCCGTGAGTACGACCGGGCGTTGCCGCGCACGGCGGGCACGCGCCTCCGTCGTGATCACGACGCAGGCGCCGCCGTAGCCGGGCCTGACAATTTCGAGCAGGTGGAGCGGGTCCATCACCATCGGCGAATCGAGAACGTCCTCGACCGTGATCGGCGCCGGGAACATCGTGGCGGCGGGGTTCGCGAGCGCGTTGTAGCGGGCATGGACGGCCAGCTTCGCCAGCGTCTCCGGCTTTACGCCGTATTCGTGCATGTAGCGCTGCGTGATGAGCGCGAAATGCGAATTCGGGTTTACGAGACCGTAGGGGATGTCGAACTGGCCGTGGGCGGCGCCCCACGCATCGGCGCCGAGGAACCAGCGTGCGCCCGGAGCTGCTCCCGGGTTTGGCGGCGCCGGTATCGTCGAACAAAGACAAAGGACGGTCTCGCAGGCGCCCGCTTCGATGGCGGCCACCGCCCGCCAGATCATCCCCGCGCCGGTGGCGCCGCCGAGGTCCACCACTTCGCCGAAATTCGTTTCGAAGCCCAGATACTCGGCGACGGCCGCTGGCCCGAAGAGGGGCGACTCCGGGACGGCCGTTGTGATCAGGCCGTCAACCTCACCCGCTTCGATGCCAGTCTCCAAAAGCGCTTCGCGAGCGAGTCGCTGGTACGCCTCAAGCGTGAACATCGGCTGTTCCCAGCGGCGCACCGCGGGCCATTCCGCGAAACCTGCGATTGCTGCCCGGCGGCGACGTGGCACGAGTCTCTCCTTCGCGTTAGCCCGAGCATACCGGGCCTTCGCGGCCCTTGCGAGCCCTCGCGCGCCACGTCGCTGGCCGCCCCGCTTGACCCCACGTTTGGAGGCCCAGCGCACGGCGTGCACAATGAGACGATGAGACGAACGGTACCGGTCTCCGCGCTTGTCCTGGCCATCGGCGCCAGCCTGGCGATGACCGCGATTGTCGTCACGCAGGGCCAGTCATCGCCCCCTGGTTCGCGCAACATTGCAGTGCAGATCGCCAACGACAGTGGCGCCTGCAGCGACCCCTGCCCGCCGACGCCGGGCGGCCCCACTTTCAGTTCACCTCCGCCCACGGCGACAAGCACGGCGAACGGTTCGCCCACGCCAACGGGGACGGCGACTACTCCGGGCCAGACACCGACCCAGCCGCCGGCGGTCACGCCGGCGTCGAACGCCAATACTCAAACGCCGACCGCCGTGGGCACGCAACAGACACCCACGCCGTCAGGCAACGGCACAACCCCGACCGCGATCGGAGGCGGAGAGACCACTCCACGGGCGCCCACCCGCCGTTAAGGGCGGCCGCTCTCGGACGGTGGTTCGCTCCCGCCCGCCGTGCTTAGATCGTGTCATGGACTACGGCGAAGCGATCGACTACCTGCTTTCGTTCTCCGATATGGAACGAGGCGTCCAGAAGTCGGCCAACCCCGCCATGAGCGTCGCCTCTGTGCGCTCACTTCTCTCGCGCTTGAACGACCCGCATCTGGGGCGCGTCACCGTCCACGTCACCGGCTCCAAAGGCAAAGGCAGCACTGCGCACATGATGGCCGGCATCCTGCGCGAGGCCGGGATCTCGACCGCGCTCTATACAAGCCCACACCTGCATTCCTACACGGAACGCATCAATCTCGACGGCGAGCAGATCGCCCCCGAGGCCCTCGCCGCCGCCCTTGACGCCATTCGCCCCCACATCGAAGACGAACGCCGAAGTGACCATGGCGACGCGAGCACCTTCGGCGTGCTTACCGCGCTGTTCTTTTGGCTCGCCCGCGCCCAGCTGCCCCGTATGCAGGCCCAGGTCGTTGAAGTCGGGCTCGGGGGTACCTTCGACGCCACGAACGTCTTCGAAGCAAGCGACGTGGCCGTGATCACCCCCATCTCGCTCGAGCACACCGCGATCCTCGGCTCCACCACGGTCGAAATCGCGCGCGACAAGGCGGGCATCATCAAGCCCGGCGCCACCTGTGTCCTCGCACCCCAGCGCGACCCCGCCGTCGTGGCGGTGGTGCGGGAGCGTTGCGAGGCGGTCGAGGCGGAGTTGGTCGAGGTCGGCCGCCACTACCGCGCCGAGGTGCGGGAGAAGTTCCCGTTTGGACAGTCCTTCGTCCTCCACGGGCCGGGGGTCGACCGCGAGATGCGCACGCCGATGCTGGGCCGCCACCAGCTCGACAACGCCGCCACCGCTGTCGCCGCCGCAGAGGCCCTGCGCGGTCGCGGCCTGGATGTTAGCGAATCCGCCATAGTCGAAGGCATCGCCCACACAAGGCTTCACGGCAGGCTTGAGGTCATGGGCCAACGGCCACTCGTTGTCGCCGATGGCGCCCACAACGGCGAGAGCGCTGCCGCCCTGGCTGACGCCCTGCGAGACTACTTCACCTGGAAGCGCTGCTTCCTCGTCCTTGGCGCGATGGCGGACAAGGACGTGCGTGCGATGGGCTTCAAGCTCGCGCGCCTGGCAGAGATGATCATCTGCACGCGCTTCGAAAGCCCCCGCGCGATGGACCCCTATGTGATGGTCCAGGAAGTGGGCTTCCTCGGGCCGATGGCCGTTGCCGAAGAGAGCGTCGCCGATGCCCTCGAGACCGCCTTCGCGCACGCTACCCAGGACGATCTCATCTGCATCACGGGCTCGCTCTACGTGGTCGCGGAGGCGCGCGCCCAAATCCTCGGCGAAGCTGTCCTCCAGCACTGAAACAGACGCCGAGCAGATTCACACAAAGACACGAAGGACACAAAGGTCGGATTTCAAGGATTCTTTGTGTTCTTTGCGCCTGTGCGTGAACCCGCCTGGGCGTCGCGCTAGCGGAAGTTTTGATACGCCATGTAGACACCGATCCCGACCGCCACAAGGCCATAGAGCGCGAGTCGGAACGGCACGAACAGTAACGTCATGCTCCATGCCAGCGTGATCCCGAAGGCCGCCAGGCCGATCATCACCGGCCCCCGCTTCCGCCGCGACGTGAAATCGAGGATCTTCGTGAACGCCCAGCCCAGCCCGGCGCCGAGGAAGATCGAGAGGAAGCCGAAGGTGAAGGGCACGAGGATCAGCCCCCAGATCAGCCCCGTGACCACGCCGCCGACCACCGTCGCGACGAGCGAGATCGCCAGTTCACGGCGCGGCACGACATAAAGCGGAGACCTGTAGACGCGCGCGCACGCCTTGCACTTCGCCCCAACGGGTGAAATCACCAGGCACTTTGGGCAGATCGGGCTGTCGCACTGCTGGCAGCGCAACGCTGTCTCAACGCCGGGGTTCCGTGGGCATTCAACGACAACCGCCATCATCCCGATCCTAATCGTCCGCTGGTTCACGGACGAACAGGATCGCGCTTGAGTCTTCTCTATCTGGACGCGGCAGCGAGCAAATCGAGTACTCCCCTCTCCCGCCGCAGCGGGAGAGGGGTTGGGGGGTGAGGGCTGGAAGGTCCGCTGGTTCACGGACGAACAGGATCGCCCCGGTTCTCACCGCTCCTTCAGCATCGCCGCGACGTTCCCCCGCGCCGCCAGCAGCGAAACGACCGGCGCCAGTGCGAGCGCGAGGAGCGCCCCCGCGACGGCCGCGGACGCCGCCAGCCGGAGATGGTCATAAGGAAGGGCGTCGCCCTGCCACGTTCGCGCCAGGACCGCCCCCGCCACGCCGATGACCGCCGCCGGTACCACGATCAGGGTTGCCTCAATCGCCAGCAGCACGAGCAGCTGCACTCGCGTCGTCCCCAGCGCCAGGTAGAGGGCGAAGTCGGCTCGGCGGAACCAGGAGACGAGCAAGAACACGAGCGCGACGAGTCCACCGGCCGCCAGCCAGCCCCAGCGCTGCGGCCGGCTCCGGAACTCCGCGCCGATGTCGCGCATGAACTCGTCCCGGCGCACGTAAGGGCGGACGACGGGCTCGCGGTCGCCCGCCGCAAACCACGCGCCGATGCTTGCGATCCCGGGTGCGTAGGCGTCGCGCTCGAACTCCACCCAGCACTCCTCCACTGGCCCGGCGGGCGCCCCCGCGGAGAGCAGCCAGCGCTGCAGTCGCGGATTGCGCCGCTCCGCGTCGATCGTCCCGGCGACCCGCACCGGCCCACCGCCTTCCGGGACGAGGTACGACCCTTCTCGCACCCCGACCTCCTTCGCCAGAGCCACGCCCACCAGCGCCGTCTCGCCCGCCGCCGGCGCTGGTGACGCGGCGCCCGGCGCCCAGACGGCGAGCGCCCGCCCGCTGTATTCGGCCGATTGGAACAGCACGCCCGGCGCCTGCGCGAATGAGACCGTCCCGAGCTGCCGCACGCCGCCCGCGGCGACGATGTCCGGGCGGTCGTTGAGCGCGGCGCAGCGCCCCGCGTCCAGGGACTCGCCCTGGCCACTGACCACGGCCACGTAGCCGCCGCCGAGGCGGAAGTCACGGGCGAAGCGAGCGAGCCCATCCGCATCGCGAAGCTCGAGGTAGGCGAGCGCCATCGTCGCCGCTGCGACCACGAGGCCAAGCAGCAGCGTGCGCAGCCAGCCGCTCGCGAGGTTGAGCCGCGCTTCGCGCAGGATCGCTTGCGGCCGCCAGCCCATCAGCCCGCCTCCTGTAGCACCTGACCGTCGAGGAGGCGCACGATCACGTCGCAGCGCGCCGCCACGAGCGGGTCGTGGGTGGCGATGATGATCGATGTGCCCGGCGGCCGGTTCGAGACGAGCGCCTCGATCACCACCACCGTCGAGGCCGAGTCCAGCTGGCCCGTGGGCTCGTCGGCGAGGATGAAGCGCGGTCGCGCCGCCAGCGCCCGCGCGATGCAGACGCGCTGCAACTCGCCGCCGGAGAGCGTGT
>JAYUAG010000448.1:0-3420 GCA_043741475.1 Thermoflexaceae bacterium
CTTGATCCCGGCGAACGGTGCGATGATGCCGCCAAGGCCGTAGATCAGGGCGTTGCGCGCGAGCAGCGGGCCCGCGCCGATTGGCCGGTAGGCCACGCCTCGCAGTGCAAGCGGGACCAGGGCGACGATGATCAGGGCGTTGAATATCACCGCGGACAGGATCGCGCTCTGCGGGCTGCCCAGCCGCATGACGTTCAAGGCGTCCAACTCGGGGTAGGCAACCACGAACGCCGCCGGCAGGATGGCGAAGTACTTTGCAACGTCGTTGGCGATGCTGAAGGTGGTCAGCGCCCCCCGAGTCATCAGCAACTGCTTACCGATGGCGACGATTTCGATCAGCTTCGTCGGGTCGCTATCCAGGTCCACCATGTTGCCGGCCTCTTTTGCCGCCTGGGTGCCGGTGTTCATGGCCACGCCCACATCTGCCTGTGCGAGCGCCGGGGCGTCGTTCGTGCCGTCGCCGGTCATCGCCACCAGGCGTCCCTGGGCCTGTTCATCGCGGATGCGCTGAATCTTGTCCTCGGGCTTGGCCTGGGCGATGAAATCATCAACGCCAGCTTCTTTTGCGATGGTGGCTGCCGTCAGAGGATTGTCGCCGGTCACCATGATCGTTCGGATGCCCATTCGGCGGAGCTCGGCGAAGCGTTCGCGCATGCCCGGTTTTACGGTGTCCTTGAGGTAGATGAGGCCGAGGATCTCGCTGCCTTCGATGACCGCGAGCGGTGTGCCGCCCTCGCCCGCTATGCGTCTCGTGGCCTCATCAAGGCCCGCCGGCGCGGCGCGGCCCGAAGCGGCAACCACAGCGTCCACCGCACCCTTGAAGGTCCCGGCGTCATTCAGCCGGACGCCGCTCATGCGCGTTTCAGCGGTGAAGGGCACGAACTCGCCGATTTCCGGCGACGGCGCATCGACCGCGGCGGCGAAGCCGCTGGCGCGCGCCAGTTCGATGATCGAGCGCCCCTCGGGTGTGCTGTCGTCCAGGGAGCAGCGGATTGACGCCTCCACCAGCCTGGCCATGCCGCCTTCGGCCACGGGCACGAACTCCGCCGCCAGCCGGTTGCCGAAGGTGATCGTGCCGGTCTTATCAAGGAGCAGCGTGTCGATGTCGCCAGCCGCCTCCACAGCCCGTCCGGACATCGCGAGCACGTTGCGCTGCACCAGGCGGTCCATTCCCGCGATGCCGATCGCCGAAAGCAGCCCGCCGATGGTGGTGGGGATGAGACAGACGAGCAGGGAGACGAGGACAACGATCGAAATCAGCTGGCCGGAGTAGTCCGCGAAGGGCTGAAGGGTGACGGTCACCAACAGGAAGATCAGCGTGAGGCCGCTGAGCAGGATGTTGAGCGCGATCTCGTTCGGTGTCTTCTGCCGGGAAGCGCCCTCCACAAGCCCGATCATGCGGTCCAGGAAGGTCTCGCCGGGGTTGGCTGTGATGCGGATGCGCAGGTGGTCACTGACCACGGTGGTGCCGCCGGTGACCGAGCTGTGGATGTCAGTGCCTGGCTCCTTCAGCACAGGGGCGGATTCGCCGGTGATCGCCGCTTCATTAACGTACGCCACGCCTTCGATCACGTCGCCGTCGCCGGGGATCAGTTCGTTGGCGTCCACATGGACGACGTCGCCGCGGCGCAGTTCGCCGCCCGCAACTGTCTCCAACGTGCCGTCCGGGCGGACGCGACGGGCAGTGGTCTGAGTGCGCGTCTTGCGCAGGGTTGCCGCCTGCGCTTTGCCGCGACCCTCGGCGATCGCCTCGGCGAAGTTCGCGAACAGAACCGTGAACCAGAGCCAAACGCTAATCTGTAATTCGAACCGCAGGGTATCGAACCCCTTTCCTTCCAGGAGATCGCGGAAAAAGAGGACTGTTGTTACGAGCGCGCCGATTTCGACGATCAGGATCACCGGGTTGCGAAAGAGCGTTCCCGGGTTGAGCTTGGCGAACGAACCAAGGGCCGCGCGGGCCACGATCTCTCTCGTCCACACTTTGGGCTTAAGCCGCCGTTCGATTCCTGTTGCCAGGGTCATGGAGTTCTCCTTGCGCCTAGTAGGTGGCGCCGTCGCGCATTGCCAGGTGTTCGACGATTGGCCCGAGCGAGAACGCCGGGAAGAAGGTGAGGAGGCCAACGACGACGATCACGGAGGCGAGCAAGCCACCGAAGAGCACGCCATCGGTTGGGAATGTGCCAGGGCCGGGGGCGGCACGCTTTTTCTGGACCATGCTCCCGGCAATGACCATCACCGGGATGATGAAGAGGAAGCGGCCGACGAGCATGCAAACGCCGATACCGAGGTTGTAGAACGTGGTGTTGGCGCCCAGGCCAGCGAACGCCGAACCGTTGTTCGCAGCGCCGGACATGAACGCGTAGAGGATCTCCGTTAGGCCGTGAGGGCCGGCGTTATTCAACGTGCCCGTGCCGAAGGTGTTGACCGCACCAACCGCTGCCCAGCCGAGCAGGACCACGGCGAACGAAAGCACGGCGACCATCACGGCCTTCATCTCCCGCGGTTCGATCTTTTTGCCCAGGTATTCGGGGGTGCGCCCAACCATCAGACCGGCGATGAACACCGAGAGAATGATGTACAGCGCCATGCCGTACATCCCTGAGCCGGCGCCCCCGAAGATGATCTCGCTCGTACCCATGTTCGCCAGCGGGACCAGGCCGCCAATCGGCGTGTAGCTATCGAGCATGCTGTTCACGGAGCCGTTGGACGCGAGAGTAGTGGCAGTGGCCCAGAGCGTGGAAGAGCCGATGCCGAAGCGCGTCTCTTTTCCCTCCATATTGCCGCCGAGCTGCCCGCCGCCAGAATCCCGGGCGATCGCTAGCTCGCCCACATTCGGGTTGCCGCTCTGTTCGGCTACGTTCGAAACCACGGCCCCGAGTACGAGGAAGGCCGTCATGACGCCGAGGATCACCCAGCCATGACGAGTCGAACCAACCATTTTTCCGAACATGTATACCAGCCCGGCCGGTATCAGCAGGATCGCCAGGAGCTCGACCAAGTTGGACCAGGCGGTGGGGTTTTCCAACGGGTGAGCGGAGTTCACGTTGAAGAAGCCGCCGCCGTTCGTCCCCAACTGCTTGATCGCTTCCTGGGATGCGACGGGGCCAAAGGCCAAGGTCTGCTTGACTCCTTCGAGCGTAGTCACCTCCTTGTACGAATGAAAATTCTGTACGACTCCCTGAGAGACGAGGAAGACGGCCACGACGAGAGCCAACGGCAGCAGGATGTACAGAGTCGAGCGCACGAGGTCGACCCAGAAATTGCCGACAGTGCTCGCCGAATGGCGCGCGAGCCCACGAATAAGGGCCACGAGCACAGCCATCCCAACGGCGGCTGACACGAAATTCTGAAACGTGAGCCCCACCATCTGGGAGAAGTAGCTGAGGGTGGATTCGCCGCCGTACGATTGCCAGTTGGTGT
>JAYUAG010000449.1:0-7993 GCA_043741475.1 Thermoflexaceae bacterium
GCGTCGTTGCTGCGGCGCGCGGCCTCCACCAGCGCGTCCACGTCCTTATGCCAGATGTGGTCGCGATACTGCTGTTCCCGCACCAGGAGCGCCTTCATCGCCTTCAGCGAGAGCGGCGCGTTCGCCGCCAGGCGCCGGATAACCGCGTCGGCCGCCGCCTCCAGCTCCTCCGGCGGCGCGACCCGCGAAATCACGCCGAGGGCGTGCATCCGCTCTGCTGGGAGCGGGTCGCCGAGCAGAAGGATCTCCCGTGCCGCCACGGGCCCGCACACTTCAAGCAGCTTCTTCGCCAGGAACCAGGTCGGTGCGAGCCCGATTTGCGCCAGCGACATGCCGAAGCGCGCGGAAGTCGACGCCACCACGAGGTCGCAGTGCAACGCCAGCTCGTTGCCGCCCGCGATCGCGTCTCCCTGCACGACGGCCACCACGGGAAGCGGATAGTGCTCGACCAGTTCCAGGACGGCCTCGACCGGGCTCGCGTGTCCGTTCTCGAGCGTGCCCGCGCGCTCCCGCAGGTCGAGCCCCGCGCAAAACGACGGCCCGTTCGCGCGGATGACGACGACCCGTTCTTCTGGCGATGGCGCCGTGCGGAACGCTTCTACGAGCAGCGTGAGCAGCTCGCTGTTCATCGCGTTGCGCTTCTCCGGGCGGTTGAGGGTGATGGTGCGGACGGCGCCCGCCGTCTCGACGATCACTGCTGGCATGATGTGTACTCCTCTGGTTGGTTGTTAGTGTTCTCGTCCGCCCGCGGGTTCACCCGCGATGATACCCGCCGCTTCGAGCATCGTGATCTCGCCGGGACTCAGGCCTAGCTCAGCCAGCATCACCGTGTTGGCAACGCCGAACGGTGGCGCGGGCAGGTCGAGCGGGACCGGCGTCTCGCTGAGCGTGAATGCCACGCGCGGATACGGTGTGCGCCCAACCCCCGCGGTCTCGACATACTCGAAGCCCCGCCGCGCCACTACGTGTGGGTCGCGGAGCAGCTCGGCCGCGTCGAGGACGGCAGCGGCCGGCACGCCCGCTCGCTGGAGCGTGTCCTGCACGGCGTAGTGGTCCTGCCCGGCCGTCCAGGCTTCGATGACCGGGCCAAGGACGGACCGGTTGCGGTGGCGTTCGGCCTCCTCAGCGAACCGCACATCCGTCGCCAGTTCCGGCCGCGCGATTACGGCGCACAGCGCTCGCCATTGCTCGTCATCCTCCACAGCGATCGCGACCCAGGCGTCCTCGCCGTGGCAACGAAAGACCCCGTGTGGCGCCATGCGCGGATGGTCGTTCCCGGAGCGGTTCCGTTCACGACCGTTCATCAGCACGTCCATATAGGCGTCGGCGAGCAGCTGAAACTCCCCTTCGATCATCGCCAGCTCGACGTGCTGCCCCTCGCCCGTGCGGTCGCGGTGGCGGAGCGTAGCAAGCGTCGCGAATGCGGCGTGGAGGGCTGCGTTCTGGTCGCAGAAGAAGTTCCCAGGCTTCATCGGCGGCCCGTCGGCGTAGCCGGTCAGGTGCGAAAGGCCGCTCATCGCATCGATCCCGGGCCCGTAGGACACGCGATCGGTCAAAGGCCCGCTCAGCCCAAAGGCCGGCATCGAGACGAGGATGATGTCGTCCTTGACGTGCTTGAGCGCGTCGTAGCCGAGCCCAAGGTTTGGCATCACCCGCGGCGCGAAGTTCTGCACGACCACGTCCGCGGTCGCGACGAGCTTGAGGAAGATCTCTTTCCCTTCGGCCTTCGTGACATCGAGGGCGATGGCGCGCTTGCCGTGATTGAAGGCGTTGAAGAGCAACATGCGGTCCCAGGGCCGGTCAGTCGCGCCTTCGAGCAATGGCGCGAGACCCGCGGGATGCCTCGACCGCCCGTTCGGTGGCTCGACCTTGATCACGTCCGCCCCAAGCGCTCCGAGGATAGAAGACGCCACCGGCCCCGCCACGGCCGTCGTGAAGTCGACCACTCGAACTCCCGCGAGGGGCCGTTCGCTCCCGGCACGGAGTTCCGTATTCGACTGCATCCCGGGTTCGCTCCCCCTCGCCCGCGAAGTCGGGAGAGGGGGCGGGGGGGTGAGGGCCCATCCTGTCCGCACCGCCCCAACCGAGTCGCTGCCAAGGATCGGCGCTGGCCCGGTCACCCACGGCGTCTTTGACATCCGCATCGGCCCGCCCGGCTGCACCTGAAGGCCCGCCCCAGGGTGCTTCACGCTCACGAAGCTCTGCCGCTCGATGTGGTGCGGCACTTCGAGAACTTCCCGCGGCGTCAGCACCTCCGTAAATGGCAGGCGCAGCTCCTGCGCCTCCGCCACGATATTAGCGCGAGCCCGGCTCGCCAGCCATTCGTCCATGATCGCGTCGATTTCGTCCGCGTTCAGCATCATCGCGCCGAGCAGTTCAGGGTCCAATAGACGCGGGTGCGCGATGAGCGCCCCAAGCAGGTCCAGGTGGCGGTTGTTGGAATGGCAGTGGACGAAGCCGTCAGCGCACGGCCGGATCGTCGATGGGTAGGAGTGTGCCGCCGGGAAGCCGAGCAGCCGCGTGCCGTTTCGACGGGCGACGACCCCGTCGAAGAACGCCTCCTGTTCCACGCCGCCGAGCAGGAATGTGGCCGCCTCCATCGCCGAGACATCGACGATTTGGCCGGGGCCGCCCCGCTCGACGACGCGCAGCGCTGCCAGCGTCCCAAGCGCCGCGTGCACTCCCGCCTCGTATTGCACCAGTTCGCCGTACGCCTTGATCGGCTCGCGGCCAGGTGAGCCGGTGAGCATCATGTAGCCGCCGAGCGCGTAGACGACGAGTTCGCTCCCACGCCAGTCCGCGTACGGCCCCGTCAGCCCGAAGGGCGTGACGCTCGTGATCACGAGTCGAGGCCAGCGCTTGCGCCACGCCTCAAGGTCAATGCCGAGCGCCGTCATTTCCGCTGGCCGCCAGCCGAGGATCACGGCGTCCGCACTGTCAAGCAGCGCCTCCACGGCCACGATGAGCGCGCCGTCGTCCGCGGCCCGAACGCTCCGCTTACCCGCATTCAGGTGAAGGAACAGCCCGCTCTTCTCAGGGTGCGGGATGTCTCCGGGAAACGGCCCGGCCGCGCGCGACGGGTCACCCTCCGGCGGCTCGACCTTGACGACTTCGGCGCCGAGGCCCGCCAGAAGCCGCCCGCAGTAGGGCCCGGCGACGCCGCCAGCAACCTCCACCACCCGCAGACCATTCAGCGCGCCAGCCATCAGGAGATTCTAAGCGAACGTCGCGGAGATGACCCGACCTTGACAGGCGTTGGCCCTCCGGCAATCGGTAGGATGCAAGGGGGGCAGATCGTCGCGGGAGGAACGACATGCCTAACCCAATGGAGTCGCTGACCGCGCGCGAGCGCGAGGTGCTGTCGGGCGTGGCAGCGTACATGACGAACTCGGAGATTGCGGACCGACTATGCATCCAGGAATCGACGGTTGAGACTCATGTGCACCATATTCTCGGTAAGCTGGAAGTGAGCAGTCGGGGGGCTGCAGCCCGTTGGGCGGCGTGCGTTGGCGAACAGAATAGGAGTCACATCGCGGTAAATTGGAAGAACGCTGTTATCGGAGTATGCGTCGCGAGCATGGCGCTTGTTGTGGGCGGGTGGTTCGCTTGGCCTGGCAATGACCCTCCGGCGGGAGCTGCCAGGGCCGGGCGCGCCACGGTCCAGGGAGTCTCGCTTCGCATCCTACGCGCGGAGTCGACGGCGGCGAGCACGTCGATCGTTGTCGTAGCCGACGGTCGCGATGACGCTGGAGAAATCTTGGACTCGTTCACTCGTCCAGTTCTCGTGGATGAAGGCGCGGGCGTCCGCCACTTTGCCCTGCGGCAAGCCAACGACAGCGTCTTCCCGCGTCAGGTTCGGATCGAGTTCCCGCCGCTCGCCGCGGGGAGTTCCTGGACCCTTCTGATCGGCGACCTCACCTTCGAGTCGACCGCTTCGCGGGAGGACCGGCTGGCGCGCGCAGAGCGCGGCCTGGACGTAGGCCCGGGCAACACGGTAACGATCCGCGGGCGTTGGTCTGTCGAAGTCACGTTGTCGCGGGCATCGGAGCGAGTCCGGGACCTCGCGGCAAGCGCTCCGTACGGGCCGGGCACATTGACCGTCGAACGGGTGGTTGCGACTGTTGACGCGCTAACGGTCTTTGGTCGCATAGATGGAGTGAGATCAGAGGAGTTTCAGGTGCTCGAAATCGCGCCTGCCAGTCTCGTCGCCAACGGGCGGACCGCCGCCTTTCTTGGGGGCCGCAGCGGCTACGGTCCGGGCAACGCCAGCTTCGAGTTGCGCTTCGAACCCGTCGCCGGAGCGATTGGTACCCTGTCCGTACCCTTCAATGTTGTGGGCGTAAATGTTGGCGGCAACGTGTCCCCCGAGGCGTCCCGCCTGGCGCCCTTCGCAGGCAAGGCAACGGAGGTTGTCATCGATTTGCCCGAGTAGGGAAGAGGCCCGAGTTCCAATCCTCCGAATCGTCGCCGGCGGGACGGACCTCTTGTCTGGCCCAAGAGCGTACGTCCCAAGACGCTAGCCTCCTTGACCGCCTCGACGGCGTTGCCGTCATCACCCTCAATCGCCCCGAGTCCATGAACGCGCCCACAGCGCTCGCCTCGGCGCAGACACCGCCGCGATGGTTGCTGCACGGAGGCAGGCCATCCAACAACGCGGTCGCAAGCAGCAGTAACAGGGCCTGTTGCCCCGGGGCAACAGCCTAAATCACCGTCGGTGGCCGGTACTCCCCGAAGACATCGCGCATCGCTCCGCAGACCTCGCCAAGGGTGGCGTAGGCGCGCACCGCGTCGAGGATCGGCGGGAGCAGGTTCGTCGTGCCGCGGCAGGCGTCCTTGAGGGCGCCGAGCGTCGTTTCGACCCTGGCCGCGTCGCGCTCGGCGCGATGGTGTGCGAGCCGGGTCAGCTGGTGGTCCACGAGTCGCCGGTCGACGCTGAAGATCGAGGGGCGCTGCTCGCCCCCGTCCATATACTCGTTCACGCCCACGACGATCTCGCGCTTGTCGTCGACGCGCTGCTGGTACTCCCAGCTGGCCTCCGCGATCTGGGCCTGGATCCAGCCGGTCTCGATCGCCCGGATCGAGCCGCCCGCGTCCTCGATCTGCTTCATGTAGGCGAGCGCCTGCCGTTCGAGTTCGTTCGTCAGATGCTCGACATAGTAGCTCCCGGCCATCGGGTCGATCGTGTCCGCCACGCCCGTCTCGTGGGCGATGATCTGCTGGGTGCGCAGCGCCAACCGCTGAGCCTCATCCGTGGGTAGGGCAAGCGCCTCGTCGAAGCAGCTGAGGGCGATGCTCTGCACGCCGCCACAGACCGCCGCCAGCGTCTGGATGGCAGCGCGGACGATGTTGTTCTCCGGCTGCTGCGCCACGAGCGTGCTCCCGCCCGTCTGCGTGTGCGTGCGGAACATCATCGAGCGCGGGTCCTTAGCCCCGTACTTCTCCTTCAGCATCCGCGCCCACAGCCGCCGTAACGCACGGTACTTCGCGATCTCTTCGAAGAAGTTGTTGTGGGTGTTGAAGATCCAGCTGATGCGCCCGGCGAACTCATCGATGTCCAGGCCTTTCGCCAGCGCCGCGTCGATGTAGGCGCAGGCGTTGGCGAAGGTGAAGCCGATCTCTTGGGCTGCCGTCGAACCGGCGTCGCGCATGTGGTAGCCGGCGATCGAGATCGTGTTCCACTGCGGCACGTTCTTTGCGCAGTACTCCATGATGTCGGCAGCGAGCCGCACACTCGGGCCCGGCGGATAGATGTACGTGCCCCGCGCGACGTACTCCTTTAAGACATCGTTCTGCACGGTGCCGTTGAGCTTCTCGCTGGACACGCCCTGCTTCTCCGCGGCCGCGATGTACATCGCCAGCATGACCGCCGCCGGCGCGTTAATCGTCATGCTCGTCGAGACCTTGTCCATGGGGATGTCCGCGAAGAGTGTCTCCATGTCGTAGAGTGAGTCGATCGCCACGCCCACCTGGCCGACCTCGGCGATCGCCAGCGGGTCGTCGGAGTCATAGCCGAGCTGGCTGGGCAGGTCGAACGCGACCGAGAGGCCGGTCTGGCCCTGGCTGAGGAGGTAGCGGAACTTCTGGTTCGACTCTTCCGCCGTGCCGAAGCCGGCATACTGCCGCATCGTCCAGTAGCGGCCGCGATACATCGTCGTCTGCACGCCGCGCGTGAACGGATACTCTCCCGGCATGCCGAGGTCACGGTCGTAATCCATCTCGGCGATATCGAGCGGCGAGTAAAGCCGCTGCACGGGCGCACTGCTCGTGGCGAACGGTCCGCCGCGCTCGGGGTTGCGGCTCAGGGTCTTCGCGAGCGGCCCCTCCTCCCACGCGTGCACCTGCCGCGAAATCCGGCCGAGCGCCTCCTCGGAGAAGAGTGAGGGTTGGTGTCCGTTCGATGCCATGGCGCGCCTCGCTGCGAAGTCTGCCGCCCAGTCTACGCTAAGAAGGGAGGGAGAGGCAGAGGGACAGTGCCGGTTACCTTGCGGGGCGCGACCCCTGCGCCACCCGCCGAGACTTTAGCGGTGCGATCCTTAGCCCAACCGCCAGGGAGGGCCCTCGAGTGTGGCGCGATGGGCGTGGGCCGGCCTCGGAGCTTACGCGGCCCGGCCAGACTCACACAAAGGCGCAAAGACCACGAAGGATTTCTTGAATGAATCTTCGTGTCCTTCGCGTCTTTGTGTCAATTTGCCCGGATCCGCGCTCACTCCGCCCGCTGTTGCTTCTCGAGTACCTTGCCTAGCGCCCGGCCCTTGTCCGGCGTCGGGTCCTTCACCACGCCGTAGATCTCGCGCCCCTCGTGGTCCTCGGGCAGGTGCTCCGTGATCGGCAGCCCCTCCTCGTTCACGAAGAGGAGGCAGTGGCAATACTTGTAGATCTGCATCTCGTCGCAGGCGCAGATCCAGGTGCGGCGCTTGGCCTCTTCGTCGCGCGGGAGGTAGAGGCCCTCTGGCCATTCGCCCTTCTCATCCTTTTGCGGGTAGAAGTTGCAGGGGCAGAGTGGCCGTCCGAACTTGTCGACGTTGTCCGCCAGCCCGAGGACCACGCCCTCCGTGATGAAGCGGTCCGGGTGCAGGTGCGTGCCCGACTTCTCCGCGAACTTCTCTGCGTAGTTCCACATCTTGTCGATCGACTTCTGTTGGGGCTGGTCAGTCACGGGGCGGCCTCCTCGGGGCGATGGACACAGCATACGCGACCAGCGGCCGGTTGCGAGTGGCGCGGGGCGACACCGGCGGGCGGGGCAACCACGGGGGTTCCGCCCGCGCCGGATGAGGACGCAATCAAGCCGATCAGTGCCAGATAGATGCCCAGGCTGACCAGGAAGACGGCATACCAGGTCCAGTTCCTGCCCGGCACAAAGTGCCCGGCCAGGTGTCCGAGAAACACGTTCATCCAGCGCTGGTGAGCCACGCCCGCCGTGAACAGGAAGTCCGGGATGATGGCGAACACGTGAGCGGCCACTGGCCAGATAAGGGGAACCCGAGCGGGCCGGCGAGTTACCATGACGAACGCGGACATCGCCATCAGCGCCACCGAGCTTCCGACGAAGAAGTGCGTGAACCAATGAAAGCGTGCCTCGTGCGCCTGGTAGGAGATGTAGAGAGACACCTCAATGACGACGAAAACAAGACACCAGGCGCAGGCCTTCAGCTCCGCGCGGACCTTCATTGCGTTGCTCTCAGCATCGTTTCGACTTCATCCAGCCGGTGGGCGACGCCCGGATCGAGCGTCTCATATCGGACATTTCCGCGGCGGTCGACGATCGCGTACCCGACAGGTGGCCCGCCATCGCGCGGCCGGGGCATGCGGTAAGCCGCAGCGATCCGTCCGCCAGGATCAGTCGTTGCCGTGATCGCGCTCCCCCGTGCGGCGGTGGCGGCTGCCGGCGTGACGATCACGACATCCGCGTTGCGTTGGAGAGCTGCGGCGCCCGCGAGCGCACGTCGCAGCCTGATCTCCTGCTCCGATCGGACGAAGAAGACGATGAGTCTAC
>JAYUAG010000450.1:0-3412 GCA_043741475.1 Thermoflexaceae bacterium
GAGCTGTCGGGCGGCATGCGCCAGCGGACGGCCGTCGCGCGCGCCTTCGCGGTCGTGCCCCGCGTTCTGTTGCTCGATGAACCGTTCGGGGCGCTCGACGCGCTCAGCAAGGGCGCCCTCCACGACGAACTGCTGAGCCTCTGGAGCTTCGACAACAGCACCGAGACCGTCGTCATGGTCACGCACGACATCGACGAGGCGATCTACCTCTCGGACCGCATCGTGGTCATGACCAAAGGCCCGAGGGCGACGATTCGCGACATCGTCGAAGTTGGACTGCCGCGGCCACGGGACAAGCGCGCGATGCTCCAGATGCCGAGCTACGGGGCGCTCAAGACACGGCTGCTCGACCTGCTCTCGGAGACGGCCGTGGCGGGCGCCGCGTGAAGCGATTCGCCGAGGACTGTTCACAACCAGCACCACAAATCGGAGGAACCAACCATGGCCGCCATCGCCACCGCCTACCCGGAAGTGCCCCGCTCCGCCCCCGTGATCGCCACCCGTCGAGAGGGCATCCGGCCGCCGAAGTTCGCCGATAAGTTCGCGATGCTCGACTTCGAGGCGCATCCGATGCCCGTGATCTCCATGTTCGCCCCGCCCAGGGCGGCGCCGCTCCGCCGGGCCGCCATAGCGGTGCGCGGGGAAGATCTGCGGCGTCGTTCGTTGCAGTGGGGCGACCTCTGCGGGCTACCCGTGCGCGAACTGCGCGCCAGCCTTGTGTGCCAGATATTCAACTGGCACGAGACGGTCGACTGGCGCGGGATACGCCTCTCAGATTTCCTGGACTTTGCAGGCCTTGAGACTCACACGGAAGGCTACTACGCCTTCCACTCGGCCGACGGCCAGTTCTTCGAAACGCTCTCCCGAGATGAGGCGCGCGACCCCCGCGTCTTGCTCGCGACGGGAATGAACGGCGCCGCTCTGCCGCACGAATACGGCGGGCCACTCCGGCTCGTCGTCCCCTTCCTCCAGGGCTACAAGAGCGTGAAGTGGGTGGACCGCATCGACGCTTACCGCCACGATCCGGCGGGCATCAAGCGCTTGCTGGCCCAGAGCAAGAACGGCCGCCTGGGGCAGGCCTGGCTGGATCGCCTGGGCATCGAGCCGTGTCCGGGCCGCCCCGGCGACCCCTGAGCAGCGAGCCTGAACGCCGATGCCCTCGGAAGCGGATGAGGTTCACCGTTTTGCATTCGACTCCAGACGGCCGTAGAGACAATCCGAACCGGCGCGCGTGCAAGCGGGTTGTGTCACACGGCTGCCGGGAGACGATCGATCGGGTCGCCGGGCATGGTGGCCGCAACCCGCTTTGCTTACGCGCGCAGTCCGGGATCCGCAGGCTTGAAGGCGGCAGGCCCCCGGGGAGGTGGACACTCCTCCCCGGCAGGCGGAACCTCGCCCCGCGGAGCCTCGGCGGCTGGCCGTCTGCTACCATCGCCGGGTGAGTGCGCAAAAGTTTCGGGTCTGGTTTCGCAAGGGTGAGCGCGTCCGCTATATCTCTCATCTTGACGTGTTGCGCTACTGGGAGCGCTGTCTCCGGCGCGCGAAGCTACCGCTTTCCTATTCCCAGGGGTTTACGCCCCACCCGAAGCTGGCGTTCGCAGGACCGCTGCCCCTGGGCTTCCTCGCCGAGTCGGAGGTTGTCGACGTGACCCTCGATGAACGCGTCGGGCTCGCTGAGTTCCGCGACCGCCTGACGGCGGAAACGTCGGAGGACCTCTCCCTCATCATGGTCGAAGAAGTGGCGCTCTCCACGCCCGCGCCCCAGGCCAACCTGCTCTGGGCCGACTACGAGGTCGAGCTACCCGGCGTGGAATTGCCGGCGGCGGGCGCGACGGTCGCGGCCTTCCTCGCCCGCGCCGAGTACCCGTGGACCGAGGAACGGCGCGAGAAGAACCGCACCTACGACCTGCGTGCGGCCGTGGCCACGCTCGCCGCAAGGGCCACCGAAGAGGGCGTTTGTCTTGAGATGCGCCTGCTCTCGACGCAAGAGTCCATGGGCCGGCCAGAGCAGCTCACGGGGGCGTTGTTCCCCGGCGTCGAACCATCGCGCGTTGTCCGCAAACGCCTCATCTTTGGGGAGGCGTCGCCGGCCCACGATGCCTGGCGTCGCAAGGGGAGGTTCGAAGAATGACCATCGCCGTGCGCCACGCCGAACGGGCCGATGCGCCTCCCCTTTACCGCGCCTGGCAGGCGCTCCGCCAGCACTACACCGCGCGCGATTCGCGCATCATGCTCGCTCCGGTTTCGGAACCGGAATTCACGGCCGGCCTCGATGCCTCGATCGCCCGCCGCGGCCAGGCAACCCTTGTGGCGATCGACGGCAAACGCCTGGTAGGGTTCGCCACGGCTTCAGTGGCCGCCAACCAGCCCGATCGCGTGCCGGAGCGCTACGTCACGATCGGCTACCTCTGGGTGGACGCGGCGCGCCGCCGGGCCGGCGTGGGGCGCCAGCTCTTCGAGGCTATCTCCAGCTGGGCGCGTACGCAGGAGGGCATCATCCACTTCGAAATGCCTGTCCTTGAAAGCGACCAGGAGGCCGCTGCCTTCTGGCGGTCGATTGGCTTTACACCGTTCATTCAGCGCCTCTGGGCGCCCCTCGACCCCGACCAGGGATGAGAATCTACCTCATACGCCACGGCGAGACCGCACACAACCGGGACGGACTCGGGCTCGGGCGCGCGGATGTTCCCCTGAGCGACCATGGCCGCCGCCAGGCCGAGGCCCTTGGCGCCCGGCTCGCGAACCTGCCGATCGACCGCCTCTACGCGAGCCCACTCGGCCGCTGCCTCGAGACCGCGCGGTACGTCGCGGGCGAGCGTGCCCTTACGACCGAAGTCGAACCGGCGCTGGTCGAACTCGACGTGGGCGAAACGGAAGGGCTCTCGTTCCCGTCGATGCGGGAGCGCTTTGCCGGGTTCTTGCAAGAGTGGCAGGGTCCGGAAGGCCACCTCGTGCGCATGCCCGGAGGTGAAAGCATCGCCGATCTCGATGCACGGGTTACACCGTTCATCGAACACTTGTTCTCATTGGAAACCGAATCTGTCGCGGTCGTATCGCACAATTTTGTGATCCGGGTGATGGTGGCGCGGATGCTCGGGCTGGAGGCGCAGGCATTTCGCGCGATCAACCTGGATCTCGCATCGATCTGTACACTCGAACGGCGTCGTAACACCGTCGTGGTGCACGTGTTGAACGATCACTGTCATACCGGTGCGCTTGAGCATTGATCGTGCGCTGAGTACTGTTATTAGCACGCCGATGAGGAATGTGCTTCGCAATCGATCACAGGTCTTCTTCCTCGTCTGCGCGAGCGTGGCCCTTTACCTCGTTGCAACCTTCGTGATCAACGCGATCGACCAGCATCGCCTCGCCGACGACCGGCGCGAGGCGGAACAAGAGCTTGCGCAGCTGC
>JAYUAG010000451.1:0-3408 GCA_043741475.1 Thermoflexaceae bacterium
GCGGCCGCCTCTGGCTTCACGGTGGCCTGTTCGTTACGTGCCTCGCCGGGCTCGCCCTTGCCTCCCACCGCAGCGCCTGGATCGCCGCAACCGTCGGCGTGATGGTCGTCTGCGCCATAGCCGGCCGCGGACGCTCACGCTTCGTCGTCCTCACCACAAGCCTCACGCTCGTGGTTGTGGCCGCCGGCATGGTGTTCACCCTCGCGACCGATCGCGCGAACGTGGCCGGAGATCAGCTCTCCCGGATAGAGTCGTTGCGCGACCCCGCTGGCGACGCCAACGGCCGCGACCGGCTCGAACGCTGGGGAGTGGCTCTGCGCGCCAGCAGCAAGCACCTCTTCCTCGGCGAAGGCTTTGGCGTCCTCTTTACCTCTCCCGTCAGCGAAATCGAAAGCGAACCACATAATTTCGTGGTGACCATGCTCGCGCGCGCCGGGCTCATTTCCACGCTGTTCTTCCTCTGGATGATGGCGACCTCGGTTCTCAGGACCGCACGGACGGCGGAAGGCGCGAGCGGCGACGCGCCCCTCGCAGGCGGACTTGGCGGCGCGCTGGCCGCGGGAATCGTCTTCGGCATGTTCAACGTGGTGATCGAGTCGCCCTATTTCGCTCCGGTGTTCTGGTTCGCCGCGGGGGCGGCGCTTCAGCTCGCGTTCACCGCGAGACTGAACGGTGACACGCAGGACACCGGCCCTGACCAGCTCGCCGCTGTAAACCCCGGCCCCAGCGCCTGAAGCCCCGTCCCGCGGAAAAAGAAGCGAGATTTTGCACAGGTTTTACACTGCGGTGGCCGTCATTTTGCATTCATCACGTAACCTCACTCCACAGAGACGGGGTTGTCACGGAAATCCCTTCCCCGCCACGCTGCGCAAGCAGCTCATCCGTGACAACCCTTCTCCGCCCTCCCACTGGTCCGGGAAGGCGAGCACAGGAACGGCCGGCTTCTCTCCTCCTACCTCTCCCAGTCTGAAGCCGAAAGAACAGCGAAGCCCCCGGTACCCCGACCGGGGGCGTTCGCTTTCCTGTCCACGGCCGCTTCGTGCTGTGCGATAATCCCTGCATGACACTCTGCCTTCACACCGATCCGGCGCCCTTTTACGTCGAAGAGAATGGCGCCGCGCGCGTCAACGGCACGCGCTTCCCGCTGGAAGGGATCCTCATCAGCGGGAACGGGGGCGAGTCGCCCGAGTCGATCGTGGCCAACTTTGCACCCCTCGACCTGGAGAAGGTCTACTCCGTACTCGGCTATTACCTCCGTCATAAGGAAGATCTGGACGCGTACCTGGAGGAGGGGGAGCGGGTGGGCGAAGAGCTCATGCGCAAGATTGACGAGCGCCAGGGCCCACCGCGTTACTCGCCCGAACTCAAACGCCGCCTGGCGGAGCGGAATGCTCAACCTTCTCGCTGACGAGAACTTCAAGGCGGAGATCTTCGACGGGCTTCGGCGTCGTGACGTGGAATTCGACCTCGTACTCCCAACTGGTGCGGGTCTCCTGGCCGCCCCCGACCCCAGAGTGCTCGAATGGGCAGCCGCCCGAAACCGCATCCTGTTGACCCACGACCGCAAGACGATGCTGTCGGCAGCCCACGCAGGCATCGCCGCCGGTTTGACCATGCCCGGGTTGATCTTTGTGCCGTAGCGACTGGCTCTTGGCGCGGCAATCGACGACCTGGAGCTTGTGCTGAGCTGCGACGGGCCAGAGGACCTCGCTGACCGCGTGCTCTGGATACCGCTTCGCTGATGCTTCGCCCGCACGCGCCCAATGATCCCTCTGCCACGCGCTGACCCTTTCGCCGCCGCCGCCGTACACTCGACTGCACGACTCTTTCGAACGGAGGTCCGCGCCATGTCCGGACATTCCAAGTGGTCCACGATTAAGCGCCAGAAGGGGCTGAAGGACGCCCACAGGGGCGCCATCTTCACCAAACTCTCCCGCGAGATCATCATCGCCGCCAGGCAGGGCGGAGGCGACCCGACCACCAACTTCAAGCTGCGCCTCGCGATCCAGCGTGCGAAGGCCCAGAACGTGCCCAACGACAACATCGACCGCGCTATCGCCAAGGCGGCGGGCGGTGGCGCCGACGAGCAGCTCGAGGAGCTAACCTACGAAGGGTACGGGCCCGGTGGCACGGCCATCCTTGTCGCCTGCCTGACGGACAACAAGTTCCGCACCGTCTCCGAGATCCGCCACAAGTTCTCCCGCTCTGGCGGCAACCTTGGCGAAACCGGCTCCGTCGCCTGGCAATTCGAGGCGAAGGGGCTGATCAGCGTCCCCATCACCGGCCATGATGCGGACGAGATCGCGCTCACCGCAATCGACGCGGGCGCGGACGACGTCACCGTGCAGGATGACCTCGTCGAGGTGCTGACGACTCCCGCGAGCCTCGAAACCGTCCGCAAAGCGCTTGAAGCGGGTGGCCTCGAAGTGGAAAACGCCGACTTCGCCATGGTCCCGAAAACGACCATCGAACTGGATGACAAAACCGCCCACCAGACCCTGAAACTGATCGACATGCTCGAAGAGCTGGAAGACGTCCAGCGCGTCTATTCGAACGCCGACTTTAGCGACGCGGCCCTGGAAAGCTACGAAGGCTGACGCGCCCGCCTTGGCGATGCTCACCGCGGGGGCGTACCGTCCACGTATGCGAATCCTCGGCGTCGACCCTGGCCTCAACGTTACCGGCTTCGGAGTGGTAGAGGTGGCCGGCGACCGCTGTCTCCATGTCCACCACGGTGTGCTGCGCACGCGCCCCGCGGCCGGGCTGGCGGATCGGCTCGTCCTCATCCGCGACGGCATTCGCGAAGCAGCGCGGACGTTCGGCGTGGCCTCCGGCGCCGTCGAGTCCTCGTTCGTGGCGGCGAATCCGCGTAGCGCGCTGCTTCTCGGGCACGCTCGCGCCGCCGCGATCATCGGACTGGCGGATGCCGGCATCGCCGTCTTCGAATACGCGCCCAACCTGGTGAAGCAAACCGTGGCCGGCTACGGCCACGGCGACAAGGCCCAGATCGCGCAGATGGTGCGGCTTCAACTGGGCCTCGCCACCGTGCCCGCGCCCGCTGACGCGGCCGACGCGCTCGCGATCGCGATCACACACTGGGCACACACGCGTCTCAGCGCCTGACCGCCCTGTGGAATGCGCGCGGTCCAGCCGTATCTCAGTGCATGAACGTGCGCTCGTTGTTGCTCCTCGTCGCCCTCGGAGTTGTGGCCATCGGTGTGTTGGCCACTCCGGCCGAAGCGCAGGTGAAGCGGCCGTTCAACATCGCCTCCGACAGTTACTTCACGCTCGACGTCCCCAACGGCACCGCCAAAGCCCGCGTCCAGGCTGAAATCGAGCTCGCTGGCGGGACAGATCTGAAGGAATTCTGGCTCTGGGCGATGCCGTCTGCGAAAAACGTAGAGGTGA
>JAYUAG010000452.1:0-3392 GCA_043741475.1 Thermoflexaceae bacterium
GCCCATACAGCCGGATCAGCGCTTCCCCCTCCGCGCGTTCGTTGCCCGGGTCCAGTGAGAGGCGAAGCGTGACCGTCCCGCCAGATCCGTCGACGAGGGTGAGATTAGAGGCTGCGCGAGTGCGAAGGGTATCGTCGAAATTGCTCCAGAGGCTGCTCTCGAAGGCGAAATAGACGCCCACAGCCATGGCGACGAGGGCGGCCAGTGAGAGCGAAAGGATGGCCAGCGCGACGCGCGTGCGGATAGTTACGCTATGAAGCCGCGCTCGCATCGATGCGATACCCCGATCCGCGGATGGTGTGGATGAGCGGCGTCGCGAAGGGAGCATCGACCTTCTTGCGCAGCGCGTAGATGAAGACTTCGATGAAGTTTGTCTCCGCCTCAAGTTCGAAATCCCAGACGTGCTCGGCAATCATCGCCTTGCTGACGACGCGCCCGGCGTTGCGCAACAGGTATTCGAGGAGCGCGAACTCCCTCGAGGTGAGCCTGATTTCGACGCCAGCGCGTTCGACACGCCGGGACGCCGGGTCCACCGAAAGATCACCGGCGCGGAGGATGGGTGGCGTGCCCGCCCCGCGCCTGAGCAGCGCGCGAACGCGAGCGAGGAGTTCAGCGAACGCGAACGGCTTCACCAGGTAGTCTTCCGCGCCCAGGTCGAGGCCGTGTACACGGTCGTCGACGGCGTCGCGGGCAGTGAGGAACAGCACTGCGGGGCCCGGCGACTGCTCCGCCCTCATCCTCCGGCAGACCTCGAACCCGTTCATGCGCGGGAGGTTGATATCGAGCACGGCGACGTCGTAGTCCACCGTGGAACTGGCGAGCAAGGCGTCGTCGCCGGCGGGGAACGCGTCCACGGCATAGCCGGCTTCGCGCAGGCCCTGCGCGACATACGTCCGGATCGTTGGGTCGTCTTCGGCGAAGAGGATCCTCATTGCTCAAGTATGCCGTCCGGACCTGAAGGCCGCATGAGCCCGGCCGCTCGCGTTGCGGCGCTCGCGTGACCCTCAAGTTCGGCTGATAGGATGGTGGGATGAATGAGCGTTTGCTCGATCTGATAAACGGCGCCGCCGGTCGCTCAGCGATCCTTGACGCTGCCGGGCGTTTCGCCGCGAAGGACTTGATCTTCGTCCTCGGGGCGACGCTGCTCTGCCTTGGTCTGCTGGAGTGGCGGCACAGTCGTAGCGCCGCCGGAAGAATCGCGCTGGCGGGTCTGTTCGCCACCGGCCTGGCGCTCGGTCTGACGACAGTGATCGGCCGGGCGTGGTACGAACCGCGTCCCTTCGTTGCGGATGCCGACACGATCCGGCTCGTCGCCCATAAAGCGGACGCGTCGTTTCCCTCGGACCATGTGGCGGTGGCCGCGGCGGGCGCGGTCGTGGGAGCGCTGGCGTGGCGGCGGGCGGCCGCGGCGCTCTTGTTGGCGGTTGCCCTTGTCGCGCTCGGGCGGGTGTTCGTCGGCGTCCACTACCCGGGAGACGTGCTCGCCGGGGCAGCAATCGGGACGGCGGCCGGGTTCGCCGGGTGGGAGGTCTCGAAGCGGCTCCCGGTGGTGGGTCAGGGGCGAGCCCGGCTGCCTCTGGGCCCTCGTCAGCCGTAGCCTGCGGCCGCGACTGGCGCAGATGCCCTCGCTCATCTCGCGCTCAGCTTGCGAGGGTAGGGTGCGCGTTGAGCGACAGGATCGGCGCAGCGGTCCTGAAACCAACCGAGGAAACGACACATGAGCGCCCAAGTCCCGCAGACCACAGGCCGCCAGATGCTCAACAAGGTGCCGGAAGTCACCGTGTTCTTCTGGCTGATCAAAATCCTTTGTACCACCGTCGGAGAAACGTTCGCGGATTTCCTGAACACCCACCTCGGCCTCGGCCTGACCGGTACGAGCATCGTTATGGGCATCCTGCTCATCGTTGCGCTCGTCTTCCAATTCCGGACACGCCGCTACGAGCCGATGATCTACTGGCTCGCCGTCGTCCTCATCAGCGTGGTCGGTACGCTGATCACCGACAATCTTGTCGACAATTTCGGTGTCTCGCTCGAAGTGACGACGATCGTCTTCGCCGCCGCCCTGGTTGCGACGTTCGCAGTGTGGTACGCCCGCGAACGGTCGCTCTCTATCCATACCATCTTCACCACGCGGCGCGAGGCCTACTACTGGCTGGCCATCCTCTTCACCTTCGCCCTGGGGACAGCGGCGGGAGACCTGGTGGCGGAGAGGCTGGCCCTTGGCTACTGGAAGTCGGCGCTGCTCTTCGCGGGCGCCATCGCCGTGGTCTTTGTGGCGCACAGGCGCTTCGCCCTTGACGCCATCCTCGCGTTCTGGGCCGCCTATATCCTCACGAGGCCCCTGGGCGCTTCGCTCGGGGATTACTTCTCCCAGCCGCGCGACGCCGGTGGCCTGGGCCTTGGAACGGTCGGGACGAGCGCGATTTTCCTCGCCGCAATCCTCGCCCTCGTGGTCTACCTCGCTCGCACCCGCGTCGACGCCCCGCGCCAAGAAGCCGCCTGACCGGACCGAAAGACCACACGCCAGCAACCCACCGCTGGGGACTCGACCGGCAAACGAGAAACCGAACCAAACGCCAGGATGAGTCGTCTTCCTCAATTTGTGTTACGATCACGTTAAATCCGTGTTTCTTGGAGATTACCGATGACCGCAACCGCAGCCCCCGCCGACCTCAAGTCCGCCAGCACCCACCTCTGGGAGCAGCTCTCCCACCACTCGATCACGATGGACCTTGGCGCCGGTGACCCCGTCGTCCGCGGCATCGCTGAATACGGCCAGGCCTGCCGCTCGCACGAGGAGACGCGCATCGCCACCGCCAGCCGCCACCTCTACGAGGCGATGAGCCATCGCAGCCTCACGCTCGACCTCGGCGCCAGCGACCCGCTCGTGCGAGCCATCGTTGCCTACGGCGACGCCTGCAAGGCTGAAGGCACGCGATAGTCCTCGGGCGCATCGCTCGCCAATGGCGAACGATCAAGGGCGAGTGGCGCCCCCTACTGATTGAACCGCGCGGGACGCTTCTCCAGGAACGCCGCTACTGCCTCGCGGTGGTCCGGCTCGGCGCGGCAAGCTGCGAGTGCCGCGCCTTCGCGCAGCATCACCGTCTGCACGTTTGCATCGATAGCGTTCTCGCGGAAGAGCTGCTTGATCCGTGCGACGGCGCCCGCGGGCTGCGCGGCCACCTGCTCGGCAACCTCGACGGCGCGCTCGACCAGGCGTTCGGGCGTGGTTACCTCGCTCACGAGGCCGGCCGCAAGCGCCTCTTCTGGCTCGATCATGCGCGCCGTCAAGCACCATTCGAGCGCCCGGCCGCTGCCGACGAGTTGGGGCAGGTAGTAGGAACTGGCGAGCTCCGGCACCAGGCCCATCTTCACGAAGAAGAAACCGAAAC
>JAYUAG010000453.1:0-3386 GCA_043741475.1 Thermoflexaceae bacterium
CTGCTCCGCAGAGGAGGGTATCCCAATTCCGGCGCCCTCGCGGCCCCATCCCTCACCTGGGAACCGCGACCAAAGGGACCGGCAGTCTCAGTCGGCGAAACTGCGCCGAACGATCTCACTGTCCTGTACAAGGACCGCTGCCGCTACCTGCGGTCGCGGTTCCACCGGCATCGGTTTCGGATGCGCTGTTCTGCGCCGCGCTCAAACTTTCCCGTCGCGCAGGTCCTGGACCGCCTTTGCGATCCTCCGCTGCCGCGTTTCCGCTACCTTCGTCCCCTCCACCAGCAGCACGATTCGGCGGCGATTGCTGTACGACATTCCGTCAAAGAAGCGTCGCGCCTCCGGGTCGGCGTCGAGCGCGGCGGCGAGGTCGGGCGGCGCCTCCACCTCGCGCGGGGCGGTGTCGAGCTCGACCTCCACCTCCAGCTCATCGCCCGCGGCCACGCCGGACTTCTCGCGTACCTCGGCGCTCACTGGCAGGAAGAACGCGCCCGACATCGGCGCAACCGTGCTGCGATAGGTGTAGCCGTTGAGCGTGACGCGTACCGCCGGCCGCTTGCCCGCGCCACGGGCGGCTACTACGTCTTCCGGAACGCGCATCCCGGTCGCCGTCTTGCCGCCGAGTTCGATTACCGTGCGGAACTTCATGCTCGCCTCTTCCCGCGACGCCCGCGTCTCAGTGCTGGACTACGATGTTGTCCCCGATCAGCGCCGCGATCTCCGCCGCGCCGACGCCGAACTCCCCCAACACCTCGACCGAATGCTCGCCCATCAGCGGCGCGCGTCGTGTAAACCCGCTCGCCGAGCGGCCCCAGTCAGCGTAGCTCCGCGGCGCCACGACCTCGCCCCACATCGGGTCTTCCACTCGCTGGAAGTAGCCGTTTTCCCAGAGCCAGGGCGACTCGAACGTCTCCGCCGCCGTGTGCGCCGCCGCCCCCGGCACGTTCGCGGTCAGCAACCGGTCGACCACATCGTCGCGTTCCATGGTCGCCAGAGCCTCGGCAATCCCGTTCGCGAGCTGCCCGTCGCCCGGCTCCGCAAGTGCCTTTTCCGCAATCGTCCGCCCGGCCCACTCCGGGTGGCCGAGCGCTATCGCTAGCCGATGGAACTCCTCCGCCTTCGTGCAGGCGAGCACGATCCAGCCATCCGAACAACGGTAGTACCGTCGCAGCGCACTCACCCCGAGGAAGTCGACGCCGCCCACCGGCGGCGCTGGCGCGCCCTCATAGCGAGTCAGTTCGCCGGATTGAAAGAGCACTGTCGAATTGGCGAGAGAGGTCTGCACTTCCTGGCCGCGGCCGGTCAGCTCACGCGCGTGCAACGCCGCCTGGATGCCGAAGGCCGCCATCATGGCGGAGCCGGTGTCGTTGACCGGGATCTGGTGGAAGATCGGCTCGTCCGCGCCGCCCTGCGCCGCCATCATCCCGCTTCGCGCCTGCAGCAGGGGGTCGAAGCCAGGGTCCAGCGCGAGCGGCCCCTCGGGGCCGTAGCCTGTGACCGAACAGGTGATGACGCGCGGGTTGAGCGCGCTGAGCGTCGCGTAATCGATGTCGAGGCGTTCACGCACCCCCACCCGGAAGTTGTCGAGCACCACATCGCTCTGGCGTACCAGCTCTTCGAACACGCGCCGGCCCGCGGGCGCCTTGATGTCGATGGTGAGGCTGCGCTTGCCCAGGTTGTAGCCCACGAAACCGAGTCCATAGGTGCGAAAGGGGTCTCCGCCCGTGGGCTCGATCTTGATCACGTCGGCGCCGTAGTTCGCGAGCACCGTCGGCGCGAACGTGCCCGCGATGAACGCCCCGAGGTCGAGGACGCGCACGCCTTCGAGCGGCCGCGCGCGCTCCCCGTCCGCCGTGGGAGCGGCTTCGCGCGCCGGCCAGGCCGCCAGCGCCTCTTCGATCGTCGTGGGCTGCGCGAATCCTCGGACGCTGCCCGGAGTATCACTGAGCTTCACGCTCACGCCGGGCATCTCCACCGGCCCGTGTTTCGGGTGGTCGAGCACGAGCCGCATCTCGTTTGCGGCCACGGTTTCGCCGCGGAACCAGTCGTCGCGATCGCCCACCGGGCCCTTCGGTACGCCCGCATCGCCCAGCAGCTCCATCCATTCGTGGCGCGGCCGCTCGGCGAACCTCTCCTCGAGCATGGTCTGGGCCTCCAGCGCGAGTGCCGGGTTCGCCAGCAGGTTCGAGAGGTCCCCTTCCACGCCAGGCAGCGCCATCAGTTCCAGCAGGTCGATCACTTCGAGCGCGTGCAGGAAGAAGGGCGCCGTCAGGCAGCCGAGGAAGAACCACTCTCCGTCGGCGCAGCGATAGAGCCGGTAGTTCGGTGCGCCTCCCCGGCTGCTGCGCGCCATCCGGATGACGCGATTGGCGCTGACGGCGCCGGCTTCGACGCCCGCCAGGCCGTGGAGCCCGGAGATCACGACTGCCTGGCCGCGCCCGCTTCGCGCCCGTTCCAACAAACCCGCGGCAATCCCGTTCGCGAGGATGGCGGCGTGGCCATAGCCCACCTGGGGCGTCACCAGCGCCACCGGCTGGTCTTCGAAGCTCATCTGCATGAACGCGACCCCGCTCACGGCCTGGAAGAGCAACTCATCTGGCGGCAGCTGGCTCCAGCGTCCCTTTTCACCGAATGACGGCATCGACACGTGGAGTAAGCGCGGATGCTGGGCCGTCAGCGTCGTCCCATCGAGCCCCAACCGTTCGAGCCGCCCGGGTTGCGCGTCGAACACGGCCACATCCGCCGCCCCGATCAATGTCTTCGCATCCCGCAGCCCTGCGTAGGTCTCCAGGTCCAGGGTTACGACGCGCTTGTTCCGGTTCCATGTGAGGTAGCCCGGGTGCGCGCCCATTCGGTCGCCGACCGGGGGCTCGATTTTCAGCACGTCCGCGCCGAAGTCCGCCAGGTGCATCGCGCCCAGCGGCCCGGCGACACCCTGGGTGAAATCCAGTATTCGCACGCCGGAGAATGCGTAGGTCATCAGCGCGTCACTATACCCCGGCCGACGCATTGCATCAGGCCAAGCAACGACGTTGCCGCGCGGTGACTGCTGGGTTGCCGTCGGCCCTGTTTGATCGCTCTCGCGTTGCCGAAAAAGTAATTTGAGAAGCGTCCCCAATCGCCGCTTCGACGCGATGAATGGAGCAGGGCGTGCTGAGGAACAGGGGTCTCAAGCTCCATACCGCTACACGTCTGCTCGTCAGCGTCCCCGCGTTCTGTCTCGCCTGCATCGCCGTTGTCTTCGCCTTCGATGACCTCAGTGTCGTCGCCCTCACCAGCCTGGTGACCATCTCCGCCATTGCTTTGTCGGCGGCGGTTTGCGGTGTCTTCCTTTCGCGGACGTTTACGACGCTCCTCCGCGACACGAAGCGCGCCATCGAGGACCT
>JAYUAG010000454.1:0-3379 GCA_043741475.1 Thermoflexaceae bacterium
ACAATGATCCAACCGGAGGGTCAGTGAAGGCATCCACATCAACGTCAGAGCTTCGCCCGGAAGAGATCGAGGCAGTCGTTGAAAAGCTCGGCGAGATCAACCGGGCGCTGAAACGGTTCCAGGCCGACGTGCAGCTGGCTGAGCGGGAACCGGACTCCGGGCATGGCGGCGTGCCCTTCTGGTTGGCCGCTTATTCGGGTGCAGTTCGTCGCCCGGGAGGATTCGCTGGAAAGCCTTATCCGGAGGCTGGACGAAATGGGGATTCCCTCCGCAGAAGCTGCCTGCCGGTTCGTTGAAGCGGACCCGCCCGCGTTAATCCTCTGGTGCTGACCGGCATACTCGGTGCGGGCGCCAACGCGCCGTTCATCGAAGCGAGGCTCATCGTTCCTCGGCTCGACGTGGGCGGCTCTGATTGGTTCCTCGTGGATACGGGCGCGGACGAGACTCTGCTCTCCGGAGGGGACGCACTCCGCCTGCGCCTCGACCCAGGGAAGTTGCTATTGGGCAAGGACTTCCGTGGTATCGGTGGCGTCGAGCGATGTTTCGAGGAGCGGGCCATCCTCGTGTTCACCGAACAGGACGGGGCAGGAGTCATCTACACCCTGGCCCTCAACATCTCCCCCGCAACGGCAGGAATGCGACCGCTCCCCTCGCTTCTCGGGCGGGATATCATCTCTCGTTGGCGGATGACATACGATCCGCCGCGTGGGCGCGTCACCTTTTGTGGTCGCCAGCGCCGACTTCCGTACCAATGCACCAGGGACATCCTGAACCGGCCTCCGATACCCCGATACTCCCCTACCCCGATACTGGCCCCGCCGCCACCTCAAAGATGTGCCAGACGAACAGCCCGCCCTTCTCCTGCCACTCACCCACCGCCACCGCTTCGATCGCTTTCACCCAGAAGGCCTTGGCGCGCTCATTCTTGGGGTGGATGGTCATGTCCCAGGGGCCAGGGTGGTAACGCAGGACGCGCGTCGCCGCTTCGAGGGCCACGCCCTGGCCGCGCCACTTGCGCAGCACGCAGAACTCCGCCATCTGCCACTTGCCGTTGACCATGTACCGGATCATCGCGAACCCGGCCAGCTTGCCATCGACGCGGATGAAGTACGGTTCGCGCGGCTCGTGCGGGTAGAGGTCGACGTCCCAATAGTTATTGAAGTAGTCGTAGCGATACTCGCCCGCGTCGTCCGGGTCCGAGCCATCGAATTCGCTCAGGTCGTGCAGGTAGGTCTGAAGCAGCCGCCAGAGGACGGGCTTGGCCTCGATGGGCGCGCGCTCGATCGTGATCTCCATGACAGTGAACCTCCCCGAGTGTCGGAGTATCGGCGTGAGGAGTATCGGACGTTGCTTCGGATTTCGCGAGCGCCGGACGATGCGGCGCCGCGGCCCTCTGCTGGCAGACTCAGTGTGGCGTAACGGTCCGCGCAGCCTGGGCGCCTCCGGAGTCCGGGCCCAGGCCCGCGAGATAGGTCGCCCCATTCCCGATGAGGGGGAATGTGAGAAACAGCGCGACGACCAGAATCACGCCGAGACCCATTGCGCGGGGCGATGGATCGAGCGCGCAGGCGACGAGCAGAAGAGCGGCCGCGACCAGCCAGACGGGCAAGGCGAACGGCGTCGAGACCAGCAACCAGCCGGCTACGACAAGGCCAGCGGCGAGCCCCACGGAGACTCTGGCTGGGGTCGTCCGACTCTTCCGGTGCACGCCGTCTGTTCCGGTCGTAGCAGTCACGAGCCTCCCGCCTGATTCTCAGCCGCCTGACGCGCTGCCGCGACCGATTCGTCGGTTCCGATGCGCGGGATGTCCGGGTTGGTCGATACAACCCGCTTGCTGACGCGCGCGGTTCTGACGGTTGACGCTTGGACGATCCGCTCCCTCGCCCCACGAAGTGGGAGAGGGGTTGGGGGTGAGGGCGCCGAACCCTGACGCGCTGCTCCCCGCCCCTCGCGGCCGGACCGTGCTCGCCGATACTCCGACAACCCGTTACTCCGGCACTCCCCGCCCTGCTACCTTGTCCTCACCAACTCACCCACCCGGAGGCCCCATGTCTGCTCTCGCCGCCCGCGACCCTGAGGTCGCCGCGATCATCGCCGACGAACGCGTCCGCCAGGTGGAGATGCTCGAGATGATCGCGAGCGAGAACTACGCCTCCGCCGCTGTCCTCGAAGCGACCGGCTCCGTCTTCACGAACAAGTACGCGGAGGGCTACCCGGGCAAGCGTTACTACGCCGGCAACCAGCACAGCGACCAGCTTGAGACGCTCGCGATCGACCGGGCGAAGGCGCTCTTCGGCGTCGAACACGTGAACGTGCAACCGACCTCGGGCGCCGAGGCGAACATGGCCGCCTACTTCTCCATGATCGAGCCGGGCGACACGGTCATGGGCCTGAGCCTGGACCAGGGCGGCCACCTCACTCACGGTTCGCCCGTCAACTTCTCCGGGCGGCTCTACAATTTCGTCCCTTACACCGTCGACCGCGAGTCGGAGACGCTCGATATGGCCGCCATCGCCCGCCAGGCGCGCGACTGCAAGCCGAAGGTGATCGTCGCGGGCTACACCGCCTACCCGCGCGCCATCGACTTCGCCGCCTTCGCCGAGGTGGCGAAGGATGTGGGCGCCGTGCTCATGGTGGACATGTCGCACATTGCCGGGCTGGTGGCGGGGGGCGAGCACATGTCGCCCGTGCCCCACGCGGGCGTGATCACGACGACGACGCACAAGACCCTGCGCGGCCCTCGCGGCGGCATGATCCTCTCAAGGGCCGAGTTCGCGGAGGCGATCGACAAGGCCGTCTTCCCCGGCACGCAGGGCGGGCCGCATCTGCACAGCATCGGCGGTAAGGCCGTCTGCTTCGGCGAGGCGCTCAAGCCCGAGTTCAAGCAATACGCCCGGCAGATCGTCGTGAACGCCTCCGCGCTGGCGGAGGCGCTGCAGTCGGGCGGGCTGCGCCTCGTCTCGGGCGGCACCGACAACCACCTCATCCTCGCCGACTGCAATTCGATGGGTATCTCCGGGTTGAAGGCGCAGAACGCCCTCCAGGGCGCGGGCATCGTCACCAACAAGAACACGATCCCGAACGACACGCGCTCGCCCTTCGTTGCCAGCGGGCTGCGCCTGGGGACGCCGGCGCTGACCTCGCGCGGCATGGGCCCGGAGGAGATGAAGCGCGTCGCCGCCTGGATCTGCCGCGTGCTCAAGGACCCGGATGGGGACGGCGTGCGCGAAACCGTCCGCCAGGAGGTGGCCGAGTTCGCCCGCACCTACCCGGTGCCGGGCATCTCGGATGCGTAGCAGGACTGAGGACTCAGGACTGAGGACTGCGTACACTGAGCGCATGGCCACTACCGCCGTCGCCGAACGCCTCCTCACCGCCG
>JAYUAG010000455.1:0-7886 GCA_043741475.1 Thermoflexaceae bacterium
GGCTGCGGGATGCCCTTCATGATCACCGGCCCGATTTCCTGAAACGCAACGCCCACAACGCGATGGCCGGCAGCCGCCACGGTTGCCTCCGAGAGCACCACTTCCCCCGGCCCGGCGAAATTGCAGATGCGCGAAGCGACGTTCACGTCGTGGCCGAGCAAGTCGTCACGCTTGCGCGAGCAAGTACCCCAGTGGAGGCCCATGCGCACCCAGAGGGGGAGCATCGAGTCTTCCGACTCCGTTTCGAACCGGTCCTGGAGCGCGAGTGTCGTCTCGACCGCGTCGCAAGCGTCGTCGAACCAGAGCATTACCCCGTCTCCGAGCTCCTTCACGACCCGCGAGCCCTCGGGGAGCGTCTCCGCGAGGATGCGCTCCTGCAGGGCGAGGAGGTTCAGCGCCTCGCCATCGCCCTGGAGCGCGGTGAACTCGGTGAAGCCGACGATGTCCGTGAAGACGATCGTCCCCGTTACTACGTGAGCTGCCGTGGTGGCGACCATCAGAGGGCCATCACCTCGGCCTTGCCGCTGACCGTGCGAATGCTAACGCGGCAGTCGTCACCCTCCGGGCAATCCGAGCGCAGCCGCCCCGAGAGGCTCTTGAAATGCGTCGAGGGCCGCGAGCCACCCGGCAGCCTGATCGTCACCGTCCCCGAGATTGTGTGCACATCCACATCATGGTGGCCGCGAGCACCGATCTCGACGTGTCCGCTGGCCGTCTTCGCCTTCACCGCGCCATCGGCTGAGCCGACCACGATCTCGCCGGACATCGTTCCCACGTCGGCCGTCCCGGAGCGCGCCACGAAGGCCCGTCCGCTCACGGTGTGGAGGCGGCAACCGCCTGCGCACGAACCCAGCTGCACCGAGCCGGAGAGGCTTCGCAAGTCGGCGCTGAGAACATCGCCCATTTCGATCGCGCCCGAGGCCGTCGAGGCGACAACCGCGCCCGCCCGGCCCGTCACCTTAACGCTCCCCGAAAGCGTCCCCAGCACGAGGTCGGTCCCCTCCGGGCAACGCAGTTCGATCGAAGCAGACGTCGACGTAAGTGTGAGTTGTTGGCCCTCGACCGCTACCTCTTCCGCCCTATGCGCGCCCCGTTCGATGAGCAGGTCCGTGCGAGGCTCGCAGTGGACGGTCACCTTGCCGCCACGCGTGTTCAGCCGCAGCCGGGAATGGCCCTTAAGCGGGATGGTGAGTGCCATGCCGCGCACGATAGCAGTCTTTGGTGTGCCGCGTCAGCGGCGAAGTTCACAGAGCGGGTCAGACAGCAGGACGCGGGCGCGTGCGGGCACGCTTCCGTCCTCGTGCGGCGGCAGCACCCGGGCTCTGGTGATCGAGCGGGTCATAGGTCGCCGAGCCCGGCCGGAAGTGAACGGACCGGAGGAAGCGCCGAGCGTGGAAGTGGATGACCGGGGCCCTTGCTGGCGCGCGGGCTAATGACGGACAACGTACTCGGGAAGTCGCGATTGCGTGCGGGCGGGTGCGGCTCAGGCCCGTTCTCGTTACGCTGGACGGCACCGCCCGGCCCGTGCCGGAGAACCCGCGAGGTAGCCATGATCCGAGAGATCGCGGCCCGAACCATCACCGAGACCGTCGCCCGGCTCGCCGTCGAAGCCACCCACTTCCTGCCCGAAGACGTGGAGGGCGCCATCCGCTCGGCGAAGCAGACCGAGCGCTCGCCGCTCGCCATCCAGATCATCGACGAAATTCTCGAAAACGCGGAGATCGCCCGCACCCGCATGCTTCCCCTGTGCCAGGACACCGGCAGCGCCGTCGTCCATCTCGAACTCGGCCAGGACGTCCACGTCACCGGCGGCTACCTGATCGACGCCGTGAACGCGGGCATCCGCCAGGGCTACGGCGAGGGCTACTTGCGCAACTCCATTGCAGCCAGGCCGTTTAGCGCCCGCACCAACACCGGCGACAACACCCCCGGCATCATCCACACCGAGATCGTCCCCGGCGACCGGCTGCACATTTTCTTCATGCCCAAGGGTGGCGGCTGCGAAAACATGTCGCGCTACCAGAACTTCCTTCCGGGCATGGGCAAGAAGGCCGTGATCGACTTCGTCTGCGAGACCGTCGACATGTCGGGTGGCAACCCCTGTCCGCCCCTCGTCATCGGCGTCGGTATCGGCGGCACCGCCGAAAAAGCGATGACGATCGCCAAGCACACCCTCTTTCGCAAGATCGGCTCGCGCCACCCGGATGAAGAGGTCGCCGCGCTCGAAGATGAACTGCTCGAAGCGGTGAACGCGCTCGGCGTCGGGCCCCAGGCAGTCGGCGGCAGCACGACCGCGCTCGATGTCTTCGTCGAAACCTACCCCACCCACATCACCGCCCTGCCCGTCGCCGTGAACATCCAGTGCCACAGCGCCCGCACAAAAGACGCGGTGCTCTGAGGCGACGATGAGCGACGAAAGCCCGTTCCCCGTCCGGCGTGTGCCCGTTCGCGAAGCCGATCTGGCGACGATCGCGGCGCTCGTGAACCGCGCGTTCCTCGTCCACCCGATCATGCGGGGCGAACGCACCTCGCCCGATGGCCTTCGTTTCGAAGCAGGGGAGCACGGCTCATTCCTGTTGAGCGAGGCAGACGCGTCGCTCGTCGCCTGCGCTATGATCCGGCCTTGTCACGAGGAGCTGGATCGCCCGGAGACAGGCATCGACTACCGCGCTCCGCTCTCGGGGCTCTATTTTGGGCTGGCAGCCGTCGAACCCGGCCTTATGCGCAGCGGGGGCGGACGAACCCTCCTCGCCGAGGCGGAGCGCATCGCCCGCGCCGAGGGCCGCTCCCACCTCGTGCTTACCACGCTCTTCGAGTTCGGCCTGCCGCCTTACTACGAGCGCGCCGGCTTCTCCGTCGTCGCGACGGAGGACTTCCCGCCCGGTCACTGGTGGTTCGACGTGCCCCACCGCATGGCTCACATGGAGAAGGCGCTGTGAGCTGGCACATACGCCGGGCTACGGAGGACGACGCGGCCGAGATCGCGGCGCTGGTGAATGAAGCCTACCGCGTCGAGGACTTCTTCAAGATCGGTGACCGCACGGACACGGCCGACGTCCTTCACCACATGGTGAAAGGCCGCTACCTCGTGGCGGTCGAACCTGACGGCTCGATAGCGGGGTCGGTTTACCTCGAGATCCGCGGACCACGCGGATACTTCGGTATGCTCTCATCGCGCCCCTCCGGGCAAGGCCGCGGCCTGGGCCGCTTCCTCGTCGCCAGGGTCGAGGAGCTGGCTATCGCCGAAGGCTGCACGGAGATGACACTTTCCGTGGTCGACCTGCGCGAGGAGCTGTTCCCGTGGTATCGCAAGCTCGGCTACCGCGAATGCGGCGCCGAACCCTGGCCGTTCGGGGAGACCGAGCCCGTCAGGCGCCTCGTCCATTTCGTCCTCCTGTCAAAGCCGCTGTCCCGTCCCGCAGCGACTGCAGGCCGGCCATGAGCGAGGATATCTGGTCGCGGTGGCTACTCGAACGGCGATTCCCGGCCGATGCCGCCGCCGCCGAACGGTTGCGGCGCGACCTGTTCAGGTTGCGGGAAGGCGTGCTCGATGGTGCACACATCGAGCCGGGCGACGTCGTGCTCGATGTCGGCGCCGGGGACGGCCTGATCGCGTTCGGCGCGCTCGAACGCACCGGCCTGGCGGGGAGGGTGATCTTCAGCGATATCTCCGCCCCTCTCCTCGACCACAGCTCCGCGCTCGCGCGCGAGTTCGGGGTGGCGGACCGCTGCTCGTTCGTGCTTGACAGCGCCGATCAGCTCGCCCTGGTCGAAGACTCCTCCGTCGACGTCGTCACGCTGCGCTCCGTGCTCATCTACGTGAAGGACAAAGACGTCTGCTTCCGCCAGTTCCACAGAGTGCTGCGGCCAGGCGGCCGGTTGTCGCTGTTCGAGCCGATCAACCGGGCGATGCAGGAGTTCCAGCCGGACTGCTATTGGGGTGGCGGCATCCCGGAGATTGCCGACCTGGCCGAGCGCTTGCGGGACCACTACTCCCGATTGCAGCCGCCTGATAGCGACCCGATGCTCGACTTCGACGAACGCGACCTGGTACGCCAGTGCGTCGCGGCCGGATTCGAGAGCGTCCACCTCCGGCTCGAGGTCGATGTAGCGCCCAGGCGGCCGTCGTCCTGGGAGACAGCGACATCGGCCGCCGGGAACCCGAATATACCCTCCCTGCGAGAGGCACTTTCGTTGCTCTTCACGACTGCCGAATCGGAGCGGTTCGAGCGATTCGCGCGGCCGGCGTTCGAAGCCGGGGGCCAGCCGGCGCTATCGTCGGCCGCCTGGCTGCGGGCGCGGAAGGCTTCGGCGGCGCCATGAATATGATTACCCCGCTTCCCGGTATACGAAGGAGAACCATGGCGACCAGCACACCAGTCACTACGCCCCTGACCGACCCCGTCATCGACGGCCTGACGATCGGCGAGCACGTCGCCATCACGGGCGTGATCTACACCGCCCGTGACGCCGCCCACAAACGCCTGATCGAGATGGCGGATCGGGGCGAAGAACTCCCCATCGACCTGCGCGGCCAGATTATCTACTACGTCGGGCCCACGCCGCCGCGCCCGGGCGCTGTCATTGGCTCGGCCGGCCCTACGACCGCCATGCGCCTCGACCCGTACACTCCGCGCATGCTCCAGCTGGGGCTCAAGGGAATCATCGGCAAGGGTGGCCGGGGGCCGGTCGTACGCGCCGCGATCAAAGACCACCACGCCGTCTACTGCATCGCCGTCGGCGGCACGGGCGCGCTGCTCAACCGTCACATCAAGAAGGCCGAAGTCGTCGCCTTCGAGGATCTTGGGACAGAGGCGATTCGCCGCCTTGAGGTCGAAGGTTTCCCTGCGATCGTCGTCAACGACTGCCGCGGCAACGATCTGCTCGAACAGGGCAAGCAGCAATACCGCACGTCCTCGCGTCCAATTCCTGCGGTGCAATCGCTCGGCGGCTAGCTTCGCACGTCTAACAACACGTGCGATCAGGTGGCGCCTGGTGCTCCCCTTCTCCCGCAAGGTCGGGAGAAGGGGTTGCGGGATGAGGGCTCGCTCCGGACACGAAAAAGCCGACGGGCTTACCCGCCGGCTTGAGGCGACGACTTTCCGCTGGATGCGGACGGGTCAGACTTCCGTGACGACGGCCGCTGGCTCATGGCGCCGCCCGCGGTAGCGCGAGCCGTTCAGGCTGAAGCTGTCGCTGTCCCACATCAGGTCTTCGCTCGAATTGCGGAACGGCTTGATTGCGTTGCAGCGCTTGCAACGGCCGGTGCTCACGGAGCCGTTCGGCGTCTCGATTACCCAGTGGTGGCGGCACACCGCGGAGGCTTCCGTGGTCTCGATCATCTCTGCTTGCAAGATCTCACTCCTTCGCTCCACTTACCGACCGGTAGTATACCATCCGCATCGCCGCGGGCGGTACCCCTTTGCGGCGCCAAACGCCGCGAATCCATACCCGGCATTCACCCCACCGATACCTCGGGAGTAATGAGAGATGAGCTGTGAGCGGTGAGCCGTGCAGCACAGCCACCTGGCCGCTCCTCGCTCACCGTTCGCGGGCAGAAACGCCCGGACTGTGCAATACTCAATCAAGCGCTGTTGCCGATGGCCCCACGAGCGGCCTCGCGACCCCCGGCAGCTCGCACGCACACGGAGACCCCGATGCCCGTCGCCCTGGCGGCGACCCATGACGATGTCATGGCCGCTCTCGCCACCGTCAATGACCCTGAACTCCACGCCAGCATCGTGCGCCTTGGCATGGTGAAAGGCGTCACGGTCGACGGCAACGCGGTCAAGGTCGCCATTGAACTCACCACACCCGCCTGCCCCTTGAAGGATCGCATCCTCAGCGACGTTGAAGCCGCGCTCGCGCCGCTGGGGATAACGAAGGTCGAGGTGGAGTGGGGCGCGAACGTCCGCGCCTCAACGCCGAAGGAAGGCAAGAAGCCGATCGAGGGCGTGCGTAACATCATCGCCATCGCTTCGAACAAGGGCGGCGTGGGCAAGTCGACGGTCGCCAGCAACCTGGCGGTGGCCCTCGCGAAGGCAGGCGCAAGGGTCGGACTCGTCGATGCCGACGTCACCGGGCCGAACCTGCCGACGATGTTCGGCCTGGCCCAGGGAGTCCAAAAAGAGAACACGGAAGGGCTCCGGCCGATCGAACGGTTCGGCGTGAAACTCGTCTCGATCGGCTTTCTCCTGTCGCGCGGCACGCCCGTCGTCTGGCGCGGCCCGATGATCGGCAGCGCCGTCCGCCAAATGCTCCACGATGTCCCGTGGGGCGAACTCGACTACCTCATCATCGACCTGCCGCCCGGCACCAGCGACGCCGCGATGAGCATGGCCCAGGACGCGCCCATCGCCGGGGCCGTCATCGTCTCGACACCCCAGGATGTGTCGACCGAAGACGCCATGAAAGCGGTGGCGATGTTCGAGAAACTGGACGTGCCCGTCTTTGGCATGGTCGAGAACATGAGCTACTTCATCGCCCCGGACACGGGCATACGCTACGACATCTTTGGACACGGAGGCGCCGAGCGGGCTGCCGAAGAACTCGGGATCGACTTCCTGGGGGCGATCCCGATCGAGCCCGCCGTGCGCGAAGGGGGAGACAAGGGCGAACCAATCGTCTTCGGCCACCCCGAAAGCGCCAGCGCGCGTGCGCTCGAAAAGCTTGCGGGCAGTGTTGCCGCGCGTCTCAGTGTCCTCCAAAGAATGGGTGGTTTTTAACAAACACATGGCTCTCAACATCTTCCCCCGGCGTCGCGAAGCAGCGGCGTCAACAGCTCCCGAACCAGCAGCCGCGCTGCCCGAACCCTCAGCCGAAGCGCTCGAAGCGCCCCGCCGCCGCACGCGCACGACGCGTGCCCGCCCGGCCGCAACGGTCGAAGTAGCGACCGCCCTCGCCGTCGAAGGGACGTCCGAGTCGGCCGAGCCGCCCGACGCCCCCGCTCCCCGCTCCCGCCGCGCCCCTCGCCGCGCCGCCGCGGTGGTTACGCCCGTCGAGCCGGCTTTCGAAGACGCATCCATCGCCGAAGCGCCCCTGGTGGTCGCCGAGGTCCCGCACGAAAACGGTGTGTCCGATCTCCCTCCCGCGGGCCGTTCCCGGTCGCGCCGCGGGCGTGGCGGCCGGGGTCGCGGCGGCGCCGCATCTGCCCAGCCCGAAGGTTTGGTCGAGGGCGAACTCGCCCCCGATGGCGCGGATGCAGCTGTTGCGCCCGCCGCTCACGCTCCTCCTTCGCGCTTACACCGCGAAGCGCAACCGGCAGTCCCGCGTGAGGGCGACGTCCGTGGACTCACGCGTGCTATTGAACTGCAGTCTCGCCAGATCGAGCAGATCATCCGAAGTACGGAGGAGCTCGCCCGCCGCGGCGGCGCCCCCGCTGCCGGGGGCAGCACGTCCGCCCCGCCGCTGCGTGTCGGCGTCTTCGTCGACAGCGCCAACATCGAACTTGCCTGCGACCGCCTCCGCGCCCGCTTCGACTGGGCCAAGGTGCTCCGGCTCGTGGTCAAGGACCGGCAGCTGATCCGCGCGATCGCCTACTCCCCCGTCCACGAAGACCCGGGCGTGAGCATCGAGACCCAGCGCTTCATCGAGCCCTTCCTCGACCGCGGCTTTAAGCTCGTGACCAAGCCCTTCCGCCGCTTCCAGGACGGGACGATCAAGGCGAACCTCGACATCGAGCTCGCACTCGATGTCGTGAGCATGCTCGACCGCCTCGATGTCGTTGTCCTTATCTCCGGCGACGGTGACTTCCAGAAACTCGTCGAACTCGCCCAGAGCCGTGGCGTGCGCGTCGAAGTGGCCGCCGTCGGCACGAGCACGGCAACGAACCTCCGCCACGCCGCCGACGAATTCCTCGACCTCGGCGGCCGCGTCCGCGACATCCG
>JAYUAG010000456.1:0-3365 GCA_043741475.1 Thermoflexaceae bacterium
GACGAGCCCTTCGAGCGTGGCGGAGATGGCGTAGGTCGAGGATGCGAGCAGCTTGCGCAGGATCAGCGTGACCAGCTGACGCTGACTTGCGGGCAAGGCGTACAGCGTCGGCTGCTGGAGGTAGTCGGAGACAAGGTCGTAAAGCTGCTGCTCCTCATCGGTCGGGACGAACTCCTGGACGAGGGCATGCCGGTTGGTGTAGCGCACGTATTCGAGGACCTGGCGGCGGAGCGTGCGCTTGCAGAGCGGTTCGAGTCGTTTCTTCAGTTCGAAGAAGTCGTCATCGTTGCTGAGCCGGGCGAAACGGGCGCGGTAGCTCTTGAGGTCGCCGAAGGCGTATTCGTCGATGATGCTGACGAGGCCGAAGAGTTCGAGGAGCGAGTTCTGAAGTGGGGTCGCTGTCAGCAGCACTTTCGGGAAAGGCGCGATCGCCTGCTTGATCGCGAGGGCAATCTTGCTCGACGGCTTGTAGACGTTGCGCAGGCGATGGGCTTCGTCCACGACGACGAGGTCCCACGCGGTCTGACGCACATACGGCTCCTTCGAGCGCGCGAACTGGTACGAGCACAGAACAACGGCATCCTGGGTGAAGGGGTTGAGGTTCCCGGCGCGGACGGCATCGTTGAAGCTTCGGCTTTCGAGAATGATGCACGGGAGGTGGAACTTGTCGGAAAGCTCCTGGCTCCATTGTTTGCGCAGGTTCGCGGGGAGAATCACGAGCAATCGGCGTTTGCGCTCGGCCCACCGCTGGGCGAGGAGCAGTCCAGCCTCGATTGTCTTTCCGAGCCCCACTTCGTCGGCGAGAATCGCGCCGCGCGAGAACGGGTTGCGAAAAGCGAAGAGCGCCGCCTCGACCTGGTGGGGGTTGAGGTCAACCTGAGCGTCAGCGAGCACGGACGCGAGCTTCTCGACACTGTCGGAACTGGCCCGCCGGGTGAGCGCGTGAGCGAAGTATTTCGCGTGATAGTCCGTGACTTCCAAGCTGTGCTCCGACCGGCGTCGCGCGCCGGCGCTCGGCGGCACCGCCGGCCAGTTACGACTGCGCGCGAATTGTAGCCCGAGATGTAGAACCTTGGTCCGGAAGGGGCTGCTCTGTATCCAGGATTCCGTGATCGTGTTGCATTCGTCCGCGGCGCGAGTGATGTATGGGTCATGAACACGCAGCAGCAGCTCCCGTCCTGTCGATCCCAGCGCTTGCTGACGCGCGCGCTACCGCGTCCGGTCCAGCGCTGTCCGTACCGCGGCCGGGAGGGAGCGCCGGGCTCTCAGTCCACCCGCTCTTGAGCCGCCCGAGGCGTCTCACCGATCCTCGTAGGGGAACTCCAGGTTGCCGTCGTTCGGTCGCACGAGCTGGCGGTACGTCCGCGGCATCGGCGGCGCTTCGAATCCGGCCGGTGTTGGTGGCTGCGTCCCGTCCCCAACCCGAACATCGAAGCTCACGCGGATCACTGGCTCGGCTGCCCGCGTGATCCCGAACGCCTCTTTTAAGGCTGCGGCGTAGGTGTGCGTCACCGCCCCGCCCACCGCTTCCAGGTTCGCCCCCGGCCGGAGCAACAGTGACAAGTCCGTGGTCAGCCGCTCGCCCACGAACGCGACCGCGGGCGAAGCCTCGCGCACGTCCGGGAGCAGCTCGACTTCGCGCTTGATGATCGCCGCGATCGCGGGCGCCGCCAGGTCTATCTGCGAACCGTCCGCGTGGCGCAGCCGCAGCGTCGTCCGCCGTTTCTCCTCGGGCGTGACCGCGATCGCGAAGGTCGCGACGGCGAAGAGCGAGACCATCGCCAGGAGCAGCGTGAACAGCACTTTCTCCGCATCGCCGGCCGTGATCCCGGCGGTCAGCCGGAAGCCGCTCGAATCCAGGTCCAGCTGGCGCGACTGATTCCAGGCGAGCACCGCGAGGAGGGCACAGAAGATGACGAGAAGCAGGCTGTATCCCGCGAGCAACGCCCGGCGCCAAGTGTTCATGGGAGACCTCCGGGGATTTCCACGGCGAGCCCGTCGCCGAGCCGGCCGCGAAGCAGCGCCGCGGTGATGCGATTCTTCAGGTCCCGTCCAGCGCCACCCTCAGCGTACACGGGGATGTAGTTGTCCGTGTGGCCGTGCCACCAGGCGCCGCACTCGTCGCCGGGCTGCCGCTTCCCCTCCCAGAGGACGGGCCGCGTTGTGCCCGTGAAGCGCGCCTGAAAACGGTGCGAGAGCTCCGTTCCCAGGTCCAACAAACGCTCCATCCGCTGCCGGAGCGTGTGTGGGTCGATGCGGCCGTCCATCCGGGCCGCAGCCGTGTGCGTCCGCGCCGAATACGGGAAGGCATGAATGCGCGCGAACTCAACGCGCAAAGAGAGGGCCAGCGTCTCCTCGAAGTCGTCGTCGCTCTCGCCCGGGAAGCCGGCGATGATGTCCGTCGTGACTGCCGCCTCCGGCGCGGCGCTGCGGATGCGCTCGACCGCACGCTCGAACTCTCGGGCATCGTAGCGCCGTCGCATCGCCGTCAAGACACGGTCGCTCCCTGACTGTAGCGCCAGGTGGAAATGCGGCATCAGCCGCGGGTCTCCCCACAATCCGAGCAGCTCGGGCGTGATGTCCTGGGGTTGCAGCGAGCTGAAGCGGATGCGTGGGACTTCCGTCTCCGCGAGGATCGTTTCGATCAGCTCGTGCGGGCGGCGGACAGGCTCCAGATCGCGTCCCCAGGCGCCGAGCTGCGTGCCCGTGACCACCACCTCGCGCACGCCTGCATCAACGAGCGTGCGTATTTCTGCGGCCACCGTCCCGGCCGCGATCGAGCGCTCCCGGCCGCGGGTGCGCGGCACGATGCAGAACGCGCAGACATCGTTGCAGCCCTCCTGGGCCTTTACGAAGCCGCGTGTGTGGAGCCCGTGCGACTCCAGCGGCGCGGGAGCTGCCGTTGCGCACGTGCCCGGCCGCTCTCCGAAGAACGCCAGCAGCTCGCCCCGCGCAGCCTCGCCCGTGGCCACCACAAGGTCCGCCCCCAGTCCCTCGATCACGCCGCGCGCCGCGGTCCGGGGGTAGCAGCCCGCCACCGCCAGAGGTGCGCTCGGCGCCATCCGCCGCACCGCCCGCACGAGCCGGCGCGCCTTCCGGTCGGCGACATGCGTCACCGAGCAGGTGTTCACGACGTACGCGTCCGCCTCGCAGAGACCGTCGACCACGGCGAAGCCGCGCGCCCTCAGGCCGCGGGCGATGGCGTCGCTATCGGCGAGGTTGAGCTTGCAGCCGAGCGTAAGCACAGCCGCGACCGCTGGGGTGGGCATCGCCGCCCATGGTAACGCGGCCCCCGGTTCGGACGCGGGCAAGGCGCTTGCGGCGCGCGTCCCAAACGGCCACAGTGGTCTGCCCCAGAGGAGGCT
>JAYUAG010000457.1:0-7862 GCA_043741475.1 Thermoflexaceae bacterium
CCAGGATGCCCTCGTGCTCGTCGCTCAACCCGAGTTCGCGCTCGCTCAGCACCATCCCGGCCGAATCGACCCCGCGAATCGGGCGGAGCTTGAGTGTCGTCGCTTCGCCGCTGTGGCCATCGAAGATGCGGGCGCCGGCGGTAGCGAAGGCGACCTTCTGCCCGACCGCGAGGTTGGGCGCGCCGCACACCACCTGTTGCGTGCCGCTCCCCGTCTCGACGGTCGCCAGGCGGAGCCGGTCCGCATTGGGGTGAGGCTCAACAGCAACGACCTCGGCCACCCGGATCCGTTCCGGGTCCCAGTCCCCGCTAATCACCTCGAACGACTCGACCTCGGCGGTCGCGTCGAGCAGCAGCCGCTTCAGCTCGGTGGGCGTCACGTCGACATCGACCAGTTCACGCAGCCAGGAAAGGAGGAGCTTCATGGCGCCCCTTCCGGGCGCCGGCTGCTGGCTGCTGGCCGCTGGCTGATAACCTCGTTCCGCTGCGCGCTGAGGCGAGCGCGGAAACGGACGAGCATTCGCTTTACCTCGTTCACGGCGCCATCGATGACTGCGTGTTCCTCGTGTGAGATGTATCCGAGGTCTCGTGCGAGGATCAGCTGGTATTCGAGTTCGGCCGCAGAACCGAGAGCGATTCCCAGAAATCGGTGAAATTCGCGGCCCTCGTCGTGGACCGAGCCCTCGGCGATATTCGTCGGCGCCGATGCCGATGATCTACGCATTTGCGAGGTCTGCCCGAACATCTCCTCTCGCGGAAAGCCCGCCGAGATCCGATAAACCCCGAGAGTGTTCTCGTGGGCCTTCTGCCAAACCACCAATTGCTGAAAAGGTCTCAAGTGATCCTCGCTGGAGTTCCGCACTAGCAGCTAACAGCTAGTAGCTAGCAGCTGACTCAAAATTGTCGCAAAAACCGAAGGTCGTTCGCGTAGAAGTGGCGGATGTCGTCGATGCCCCAGCGGAGCATGGCGACGCGCTCGACGCCGATACCGAAGGCGAAGCCGGTGACACGCGACGAATCGTAGCCCGCGTTGTCGATGATCTCCGGGTGGACCATGCCGGCGCCAAGGATCTCTATCCAGCCCGTGCCATGGCACGTGTGACAGCTGTTGCTGTTGCCGCGGCAGATGAAGCAGTCGATCGCCATCTCCACGCCCGGCTCGACGAAGGGGAAGTAGCTGTGATGGAAGATGATCTTCCGGTCCTGGCCGAACATGCGCCTGGCGAATTCGTAGAGCGTGCCCTTCAGGTCGCTCATACGGACGCCTTCGTCGACGGCCAGGCCCTCGATCTGCGTGAGCATCCATTCGTGCGTCGCGTCCGTCGCCTCCATGCGGTAGCACTTGCCGGGCACCACGACGCGAACCGGTGGCTCGGGCGTGCGCTCCATCACGCGGATCTGGTTCGGCGTGGTGTGGGTACGCAGGAGCGTCGTGCGCGGGTCGCCGTTGAGGATGGTATCGACCCAGATCGTGTCCCACATATCACGCGCCGGGTGGTCCGCCGGGATGCGGGCGGCGTCGAAGTTGTACTTGCTCCATTCCACCTCGGGCCCTTCGACGGCACGGAAACCCATATCGGCGAAGGTCTTCAGGCAGTCACGCATCGTCTGCGTTACGGGATGCAGGCGCCCACGTACCTGGGGCCGGCCGGGCAGGGTCACATCGAGGGCAGCGGCTGTCGAGAGTTCCCTGAGCTGGGCCGCCCGAAAGGTCTCCCGCCGGTCGTTCAGCGCCGCTTCGAGCGCCTGGCGGGCCTCGTTCGCCGCGGCGCCGAAGGCTGCACGCTCGGTCGCGGGCACATCCTTGATCGCGCGCAAGAGCGAGGTGACGCGGCCATCCTGGCGGCCGAGCCACTCCACCCGCCACGCCTCGAGCGCGATCTCGTTCCTGGCGGAGCCAAGTGCGGACAACGCCTCAGACGTGAGTTCGTTCGGGTTCGCGGTGGCCATGGCAGTGAAGTATCACAGACGCCCCGCCTATCGTCCGCTGAGCGATCACCACTCACGGCCGCCGTAAGGGGAGCGTAACCGCACGTGACCCCCAAACTGGCTACGCTGGAGGCGAATGAACAGGCCGCCAACAAAGGCCCGGCTCGCTACAATCGGCCTATGGCTGCTTTCACTTCTGACCGGAGTAGCCGCCGTGGCCTGTAGCGGCGGCGGCTCGACGCAATCCCCGGGTGGAGCCGGCACGGCCGCGGGCGCATCGTCCAGCGCGGCCCCGGGCTCGCCCTCCGCGAAGAGCTGGGCGGGCAAAGACCCGGCGCCGCCGTTTCCCGGCGGCCTGAGCTGGTTCAACGTCGATGCCCCGCTCAAGCTGGAGCAGCTCAAGGGCAAAGTGGTCGTGCTCGATTTTTGGACGCTCGGCTGCATCAACTGCCAGCACATCATCCCCGACCTCAAGCGCCTGGAGGCAGAGTTCCCCGATTCGCTGGCGGTGATCGGCGTGCACTCGGGCAAGTATTCCACCGAACACGACGATGAGAGTATTCGCGAGGCGATCAGACGCTTCGGGCTTGAACACGCCGTTGTCAACGACCCCGACTTCACGTTCTGGCGGACCTACGGCGCCAATGCGTGGCCGACACTCGTGATGATCGACCCGGCCGGCAAGCTCGTCGGCACCCACGCCGGTGAAGGTGTCTACCCGCTGCTCCAACCGATCATCGCGTCGCTAGTTGCCGAGTTCAGCCTGAAGGGCCAGATTTCACGCACGCCGCTGCCGCTCAAACACGACGCCGCGGTCGTGGCCACCGTGCTCGCCTACCCGGGCAAGGTACTCGCCGACGAATCCGGGAACCGCCTGTTCATCGCCGATTCCGGACACAACCGCGTGCTCGTCGCCGACCTGAACGGGAAGCTCTTGCAGGCGATTGGGAGTGGCAAGGAGGGGTTCGCCGACGGCGGAGCGAGCGAAGCAACCTTCCGCCAACCCCAGGGCCTGGGCCTCTCTCCAGACGGACGTACGCTCTACGTCGCAGACACACGCAACCACGCACTCCGCGCGGTGGACCTGGCGACGGGCAACGTGACGACAATCGCGGGCACCGGCCATCAGCTCGACCGCTTGCCCGAGGCCAACGCCCAGGGCAAAGCCACCGCACTCGCATCCCCGTGGGATGTCGTTTCCGTTGGGCGATCGCTCTACATCGCCATGGCGGGCGTCCACCAGATCTGGGTCCTCGATCTGGACAAGGGCGGAATCGCTGTCTTCGCTGGTACGAGCCGCGAAGGGATTGCGGACGGCAACCGCAAGCGCATTGCGACGCTTGCCCAGCCGAGTGGCATCGCCACTGACGGCAAGACCCTCTTCTGGGTAGACCCCGAATCGAGCAGCGTCCGGGCCGTGCCAATTGATGGCGAAGGCGACGTGCGCACCGTCGTGGGCAGCGGGTTATTCGATTTCGGCGATGTGGACGGTGACCGCAAGACGGCCAAACTCCAGCACCCCCAGGGGATCGCCCTCGCCGGCGGCGCCATCTACGTCGGCGACACCTACAACCACAAGATCAAGCGCGTGGACGCGACGAGCGGCGCAACAAAGACTTTGGCCGGAGGCGCGCGGGGCCGGGCGGACGGCGCTCCCACCAGCGCACGCTTCGATGAGCCGGGCGGGCTCAGCATCGCAAGTGGAAAACTGTATGTCGCGGACACGAACAACGACGCCGTGCGCGTCATAGACCTCACCTCTGGCGAAACGTCCACCCTCCGGCTAACGAACCTCGATGTGGCCGTGAGCAATGCTCCCGGCGAGCGTGTCCGCGTGACCCTGCCGAGCGCCGAGGTCGCCCCGGGCGTGGGCACGCTGCGGGTCACGGTCACGACGCCCGCCGGCTACCACCTCAACGACCTTGCGCCCGCGAAGATCACCTTCACCGTGGCCGACGGAGCCATCCTCCGTCTCTCCGAGTCGACGCTGACCTGGTCATCGAACGAGGGCAGTGTGTCGTTTCCGGTGCCCGTCCAGCTGGCGGCCGGCTCGACGTCACTTACCGCGGTGGCGCAGATCTACTATTGCCGGACGGGAGATGAAGGCCTCTGTTTCATCCACACGGCCGAGATCACGCTGCCCGTGCGGGTGACGGCCGGCGTATCCAACGGTGAAGTGACGTTCTCCTACCTGCTGCCAGCCGCAACCAGCTGACGGATCCTTGACTTCGCCCCGCTCTCTTCCGATGATGCGGCTCCAAGCTATCGGAGGTGGACAACATGGCAGTGCGCGGATACGTGCTCATCGAGACGGATGTCGGCAAGGCGAAGGCCGTCGGCGCCGCCATCAAAGACTTCACCTACCCCCAGGCGCGGGTGGCGGCAGTCGACACAGTCACTGGCCCGTACGACGTCATCGTCCAGCTCGAGGCCGACGACCTCGACGCGTTGGGTAACGCGATCACCGAGGCCGTACAGAAGGTCGCTGGCGTCCAGCGCACGACCACCTGTCTCGCGGTCAAGCTGGCGTAGGGGCAGATCGGTGAGCTGTGAGCTGTGAGCTGTGAGCTGTGAGCGCGGTGTGTCCGAACCACGCGCGTGAGCAAGCGGGTTGCATCGACCAGCCCGGGAGGTTTCCACAGCCCGCTCCGCGACCGTCGCGGAGCGGATTGCAGCAGTTCTTGGGGTCACCGTCGCGGTTCGGTGGTAAGCGGCGTTACCGACCCGAAGGCGGCAGGGCCGCAGAGTGTGGACGACACTACCGCCTGGAGGACTCTCGAATGCCAGCTCTCGCGGCACGGCCGCCGGCCACATCCCTCGGCAACGGGCGTGCTACTTCGTACGCCGGCAACGCCGACTTCCATCGTTGTTTCTGTGATCTCATCGACGGCGCGCAACACGAAGTCGTCGACTACGTGATCCCCGAGACGCGCCCGGACGAACACGACCAGCACATCCTCCGCGCATACAGCAACGCCACTCGCCGTGGGATCGCCTGCCGGACGTTGATCTCGCCCGAGCACCTGCATCTCGTGCAATCGACCTGGGACGCGGACTTCGACATGCGTACGTTTCTCGCGAAGCTCACCCACATTCGCGTGGTGGAGCGCGTGGGCGGCCCCTTCACGATCGTCGACCGGCGCAAGGTGCTCCTCAACATCCCGGACGCTCACGACCCGGCGGAATACACGACTTCCGTCGTGGTCGAAGACGAGCGCCTGGCCGAGCACCTGATCACGACCTTCGATGGCCTCTGGGCAGCCGCGGAAGGCCAGCAGGAGCGTCTCATCGCTGGTTGGGAGGGCCGCCCGCTACAGCAGCGCGCGTAGCTCCGCGGCCGCCCCGCGGACGCGACTGGGGGCCGTGCCGCCCGGGAGATCCCGCGCGGCGAGGGCGCTGTCCACGTCCAATTCCAGGATGTCGCGCGCGAAGAGCGCACTCGCCGCTGCGTAGACCTCGAATGGCAGTTCGGAGAGGTCGCCGCGGCGGTGCTCGCACTCGCGCACCAGGCCGCCCACGATCGCGTGTGCCTCGCGGAAGGGCATGCCCTTCTTCACCAGGTAATCCGCCACGTCCGTCGCGAGCGAATGGCCCGCGCCCGCCGCGGCACGCATCCGCGGGAGGTCGAAGATGAGAGCCGGCATCATCGCCGAAAAGATATCGAGCGATGGGACGACGACGTCGCGTGCCGCGATGATGCCCGCCTTGTCCTCCTGGAGGTCGCGGTTGTAGGCAAGCGGCAGCCCCTTGAGCGTGGTCAACATCGCCAGCAGTTCGCCGTAGACACGTCCCGTGCGTCCCCGTGCGAGCTCGGCGACGTCGGCGTTCTTCTTCTGAGGCATCATGCTGGAGCCCGTGGCGAAGCCATCCGGCAGGCGGACGAAGCCGAACTCGGCGCTCGCCCAGAGCACCACTTCCTCGGCCAGGCGCGACAGATGCATCTGCGTGATCGCGCAGGCCGCCAGGAACTCGACGGCGAAGTCCCGGTCGGCGGTCGCGTCGAGGCTGTTGCGCGAGACTTCGTCGAAACCAAGTTCACGCGCCACCATCTCGCGGTCGAGCGGATAGGGTGAGCCGGAGAGGGCGCCTGAGCCAAGCGGCAAAACGTTCGTGCGTCGCCTGCAATCGCGGAAGCGATCACGATCGCGAAGCAGCATCTCGCCGTAGGCAAGAAGGTGGTGCCCCAGGGTGACCGGCTGGGCTCGCTGGACGTGCGTGTAGCCGGGCATGGGGTCGGCCGCGTGTATCGTTGCCAGTTCGCAGAGCACTGCGATCAGGCCGCCAGCCGCTGCCCCCGCCTCGTCACAGGCTTCACGCACGAGCATGCGGTTTAACAGCGCGACCTGGTCGTTGCGCGATCGCGCCGTATGTAACCGGTTCGCGGCGTCGCCGATCCGTTCCCGAAGCAGGACCTCAACGTGCGTGTGGATGTCCTCAAGCTCCGGCCGCCAGGCCACGCCGCCGCCGCGAAAGTCCTCGAGGACACCGGCGAGGCCTTCGACGATCGCCGCCGCATCGATCATCGGGATGATTCCGGTGGCCCCGAGCATGCGCGCATGCGCGACCGATCCGGCGATATCGTGCGCCCAGAGGTCGCGGTCGGCGCCCGCTGTGTAGTCTCGCGTGAGCGCGTCCATGTCTCCCTGGAAGCGCCCGCCCCACTGGCGTTGGCCGGCATGCTGCGCCCGACCCTGTTCGGTGGCCATCAGCGGCGCCCCCGGAGAATCGGTAGTTCGAGCAGCGCCGTCACCTCAGTGATGCTGTAGTCCGGAGCGACGTTTTCGGCGTCGGGCGGCGAGACACACCACACGGCCGCGATTCCGAGCGCCTGGGCGCCCGCGATGTCTTCGGACAGCGAGTTCCCTACCATCAGCGCATCGGCGGCGGACTCGCCGAGCTGCGCCAACGCATATTCGAAGACTGCGTGGTGCGGCTTGAGGAAACCGACCTCAACCGAGACAGCCATCGCGTCCCAGTGGATGTCGAGCCCCGCCTCGCGCATATCCAGCCGGAACCGCTCTCCCCCGAATGAACGATTCGTGACGACAGCCAGCTGGAAGCCACGCTCGCGCAGGGCGAGGAGGGTCTCGCGCGCGCCTTCGATGGGGACCTTGCCGCCTTCCGGCCCGGAAACGTAGATCGCCTCGAGGAAGTCCTTGGCCACGTCCGCACTCAGGGAGAGGCCCACGCCGCGGAGAGCGTTCGCCGCAACGGCGCCGTAGTCGGGCTCCGCCAGGTCCGTCAGCCGGGCACGGCGCATCGCCGTCTCCATCGCATCCCACGCAGTGCGCGCCGCCAGCGCGGGCTCAGCGAACGCGATGCCACGCTGCCGGCAGAAGGCCGCCGCACGGTCGGCCGCCATCTGCCGGAAGGCACGGTTCGAAGGCGGATTGGGCGAATGCCAGAGCGTCTCCCCGACATCGAAGAGGACGGCCCGCACGACGCGTTCAGGAGCCGGCGAATGACGTTCGACCGCAGACATAGGGCATGGATGGTTGCACGTGGCCAGTGTGGGGACAACGGCGGCGTCACATGTCAGGGGCCATAGACGCGCAGCGCGATCGCGAAGATCTGAGGGTCGTTCTCTTCCAGCCAGCGCCGGTCCTGGGCGGCCGGGGCGACGCGGTCAAAGTACGCTTGCGTCGCCTCCGCCCAGTATTCGTTCGGATTGATCATGGCATAGGCCTGACCGTACTTCCCGCTGCGCTTCGCGTCTTCGTAGAACTGGCGAATGTCGAAGTAGTCCGGCGGCGAGAGTGTCCACGTTTGAACGAGGTGGCCCAGTTCGTGGAACAGAATGTTGCTGCCGAGACAGGGGCCTGCCTTCTCGCCGAGCAGGTCGGCCTCGTTCACCGTGACCACCGGGTAGTCAGCGCGGTCCGCAATGCCGCAGGCGTGCGCAACCTGTCCACCCACGGCGTCGCGACCGAGGCA
>JAYUAG010000458.1:0-7837 GCA_043741475.1 Thermoflexaceae bacterium
GGACCGACCGGCTCCTTCGGCCGGATGAAGGCTAACCTCAACATGGCCGGGCTATCGGGCCTGAAGGAAGCGCTGGACCACGAGGCCCTGAACATGCGCATCTCCGGCATGAGCAACGACAGCCGCGAAGCGGTTGCCGCCTTCGTAGAGAAGCGCGAGCCGCGGTTCACGGGCCAGTAGGTGCCCTTGGGGACGCCTGCGGGTCAGGCGCGGACCACGTCCCATTTGCCCACGGCGTTGCCGCACGCGGCCGAGGCCTTGTAGTCGCCGAAGATCGTGCGGCCTGAGACTGTGCCTGTGTAAGCGATCGTGACGGCACCCTTGACCGCGCCAAACTGGATCTCGGCTCCATTCACGGTGCCTGTGATCGTGCCCTCCGTAAGGCAGGGCGTGCCCGTCACCGTGATCGTGCCGGCGAGCTGCTGGCCCGTCTGCGTCCAGACGATGGTCACGTTGCCGTGGTCCGTTGTGGCGCTGCTCCGCCACGTGCCCGTCCACGTGCCCGCGAGCGAACCCGCAGTCGCGCTCGCGGCCGGTGCGGTAGCCGCAGGCAATGTCGAAACGGCTTTGGGCGTTGTCCGCGCTTCCGTGGCTGCCACGGTAGCGACGGTCGATTTGGCCGCGGTCGCGACGCTCCCGGCGTCGTCGCCGCCACACGCGCCCAGCAGGAGCGCTCCGCTTAGAAAGATCCCGAGTATGACCAGCTTCATTGAAGGCCTCCCTTTGACGGGCGCGGTCGGGGGCCTCACCGGCTTCCAACGTAGCCCGCCCGAGGCAGGGTGACAAGGCCGAAACCGGCCACATGTCAGTCGCGGCGGCGGTGGAAGAGCTCCTTCACCGAGGTGTCCTTCACCTCGTACACGTGCGTCGCGACCGTGTCGACGATGCCGGGGTCGTGGCTGGCACAGAGGATCGTGCCGGTGTAACCCTCCAGCGCTTCGATCAGCTTGCGGCGCGTGGTGCGGTCCAGGTGGTTCGTAGGCTCGTCTAACAGGAGCACGTTCGACGGCTGAATGAGGAACTTGGCCAGCGCCACCCGGCTGCGTTCGCCACCGGAGAGCACGCTCACGGGCTTGTAGACATCGTCGCCCGTGAAGAGGAATCGCCCGAGAATGGCGCGCAACTGCACGTCCGGCTGGCCGTCGGCGACAGTGCGCACCTCTTCGAGGACGGTTCGTCCACGGTCGAGTGCCTCGTCCTGGTGCTGGTCGTAGTAGCCCGGGCGGGCGCGTTCCGCCCATTCGACCTGCCCTTCGCTCGGCCGCAGCTGGCCGGCGGCGATCTTGAGGAGCGTGGACTTGCCACTGCCGTTGGGCCCGCTGAGCAGCACCTTCTGGCCACGCTCGATATGGAGTGTGACATCGAGCAGCACCAGGTGGTCGCCATAGGCGTGGCAGACGCCGCGCAGGAGCAGGACGTCACGTTCCGTGCGTCCGGCGGCCTGGAGACTGAAGCTGACCTCGGAGTCCTTGCGCGTGCGCTCGATGCGGACCACTTTCGCCAGCTGCTTCTCGCGGCTCTGGGCGACACTCGTCTTGCTCGGCTTGGCGCGGAAGCGCTCGATGAAGCGCTCCTGTTTCGCGAACTCGCGGTCCTGGCGGGCAGCGGCGCGGTCCTGCGCCTGCAGGCGTTCCGCCTTGAGCCGCTGGTATTCGCTGTAGTTCCCCGGGTAAGGGTCGACGACGCCCTCGCGCAGGTCGAGGATGCGGTCGACGACGCGGTCGAGGAACTCGCCGTCGTGGGTGACGACGAGCACGGTGCCCGCGTAATCCTTCAGTTCCTGGGCGAGCCAGGTGCGCGTCTTCGCGTCCAGGTGGTTTGTGGGCTCGTCGAGGAGCGCGTTCTCGGGGCGCCGCACGAGCACCTTGGCCAGGGCGATGCGCATCTGCCAGCCGCCGCTGAAGGCGCCGCAGAGCTTCTCCATGTCATCCGGCACGTCGAAGCCGAGACCGCCGAGCACGCGGCCGATGCGCGCCTCGATGCGGTAGCCATCGAGCGCATCGTAGCGGTCGAAGAGGCGCGCCTGTTCCTCGACGAGGGCGTCGAGGTCGCCTTCGCCGCGCTCGATCTGGTGGGCGACGCTCTCAAGCTGCAGTTCGACGGAGCGGGCCTCGGGGAACGCCTGCCACAGTTCTTCAAGCAGCGTCTTCGCGTCGTCGAGGCCGGCCTCCTGGCGCAGATAGCCGAGGGCGCCGCCACGGTGGCCGGCAGTGCCCGCATCGGGCGTGTGATCCCCGGCGAGGAGGCGGAGGATGGTGGATTTGCCCCCGCCGTTCGGGCCAACGAGTCCCACCTTCTCGCCATCGCCAAGGATGAACGAGACGCCGCGGATCACGTCGTCGGACCCGAACGACTTCAAGGCGTTCTCTGCAAAGAGCATTGGGCCTAACCAGATTCACACAAAGGTGGCAAGGACACAAAGAAAACGGGTGTGCCCCCCTCGCCCGCGACGCCGGGAGAGGGGCGGGGGGTGAAGGCGACCCGTTCACGCGTCCGCATGGAAGACGAGCACAGCGGCGAGGGCCAGCGCCTGGTTGAGGCTCTCGATCGCCTGGAGGCCGAGATCCCGCCGGGCCACGCTGCCATCTGCATCGGGAACGGACTTGACCGCTGCCTTCGCCCGGCGCACCGCGGTGACCGCCTCGATGTGTTGCGGCCAACCCCCTGGGGCGGCTGTGGCGGCGCCAGCGATCGTAGCCCGGCGCACCGCTTCTTCCGTTTTCCGGGCCGCGACTTCCACGCGGGCGGCCATACGTTGCGCCGCTGCCAGCCGCTCGCGCTCGAACTCCTTCGCGAAGGTGCCGTCGTCGGTCGAAACGCGCGCTTCTTCGAGTGCGTCGCTCGCGGCGATGATCGCGTCCGCCGCCTCGGCGAGCCTGCGCGATTGTTCGTCGTTCATGGACTGAGCTTAGCGTGCCGCTGCGATGGCGTCGTCGAGCAGCCGTCGCAATTCGGAGGCACTGGCGGGGATCGTTACGCCCTTGCCATTGATCGCCACTCCGGGGGTCCCCCGGATGCCGATATCGCGGCCCAGGGCGATGTCCGCCTGCACTGCCAGAACGGTCGCCGGGTCGGCAACGCAGGAGTCGTAGGTGACGGTTGGCACGCCTGATTCGAGGGCGAACGTGCGGAGGTTTGGCGCGCTGAAGCGGCCGACGTTGGTCTTCTCCGCGCGCGCCTGGCCAGCTTTCGCCTGTTCGAGGAAGAGGCGGTTGTGGAGCGCCCAGAACTGGTTCACCTGCGCCGCGCAGACGGCGCTGACGGCGGCGCGCGTCGACTCCTCTCCGAGGATGGGGAAGTGCTTGAATTCAAGCCGCACCCGGCCAGGCTTCACGTACTCCTCGATGATGATCGCGTCGTAGTTGGCGGTGAAGCGCAGACAGAACGGGCACTGGAAGTCTTCGAAGAGCGTGAGTGTCACCTTCGCCGACTTCGAACCGAGGCTCGCGCCATCCCACAGTTCCGGCGGCACATCGAGCTTCGCGAGGGCATCGACCTCGGCCGAGGGTGTGCCACCGGTCACGGTCGTCCCGCCCGTGCGCACGGGCGCTGAGGGCGCTGCCGTCGCCTCGCGGGCGTTCTTGCCCGAGTCGTCATCGCCGCCGCCGCAGGCCGTGAGCGTGAACGCGAGGAGCAGTGCGAGCGCGGCGAGGAACGGCCGGGCATAGTCGAGCATCCGCTTGCTGACGCGCGCGGTTCCCGTACGCGCGGTTCCCGGCGCTTCGCGGCTCATTCGGCAAGAAACCGGTTGATGTGGCCCATCACTACTTCGAACTGGTCGTGATGGACCCAGTGTCCCGCCTGCTCTACGGCAGCGGCGCAGTAGTCGTGGAACGCGCTGAAATCGAGCCCGTTCTTGAAGCGGCGGCCCCAGCTCTCTTCGCCCCAGATGATGAGGATGGGGCAGCGGATCTGGTTCCAGAGGTCGCGCGCGTCCTCCATGTTGAACTCGTAGGGCGAGCCGGCGTGGGTGAAGTTGTCGAACTTCCAGGTGAAGCCGCCATCCACGGGCCGCACGCCCTCAAGCGTGAGGTGGCGGGCGAGTTCGGGCGTGAGGTGGCGGTTCGCCTCAATCATGCGCTCCGTCGCGTCCTCGATCGTGGGGTAGGCGCGAAGTTCGCGACCTTCGAGCTTGCGCATGCTCTCCACCCAGTCGCGCATACGCACGTGCGCCGGACGCCGTTGTCCCGCAGACCAGCCGAGGCCGCCGAGCCCCTCAATCGTGACCAACCTGCTCACCTTTTCCGGGAAAGCGCCGGTGTATTGGAGCGCCACGCCACCGCCGAGCGAATGCCCGACGACCGTGTACGGTTCCCGGCCGATCGCCTCGCCGAGGGCGTGGATGTCGAGCGCGTAATCGATGATCGAGTAGTCGCCACCGACCGACCAGGCCGAATCGCCGTGGCCGCGGAGGTCGGGTGCGTAGATGCAATAGCGGTCGCTGAGCGCCGCGGCCGTGCGGTCCCACGAGCGGGCGTGGTCGCGCGTGCCGTGGATAAGGATGAGCGGCGGTTTGGCTTCGTCGCCATAGACGAAGTAGCTGAGGTCGAGCCGCTGGGAGGTGTAGGTTCGGCGTTCAGGGGTCATTGCTGGGAGTGTACGGAGTGACGGAGTGACGGGGTATCGAGGTGACGGTGTGTCGGAGTGACGGAGTACGGGAGTGACGGAGACGCGTATCCGAACCGCGACGGTCACGGAGCGGCCTTCGTCACACGGGCGCCAGGACTCCCGCGCCCCCGGGGATTGTCGATGCCGTCCGCTTGCTTACGATGGGATGAGAAGGCCGGCCACTCCACGCAGTCAACTCGTTAAAGAATCCCTACCCGCCAGACTGGCGCGCTTTGTGACCGGCTATGTCGAACAATACCCGCCCCCATACCCTCCCCGCCACCCTTGGCCTTGATGTAGGCGACCGTTTCACCTCCTTCTGCTTCGTCGATGCCAACGGTGACGTTGCCGACGAGGGCAAGGTGCGCACCCGCGATGGCGACCTTCGCGAGCGCCTGCTTCCCTTCAAGAGAATCCCTACCCCGCGTTGTCCTTGAAGTGGGGGTGCATTCGCCCTGGCTCGCCCGCCTCCTCCGCCAGGAACAGTTCTCCGTCATCGTCGCCAACCCTCGCAAGGTTGACCTGATCGGACACAGCCACCACAAGAGCGACCGCTCCGACGCCGAGATCCTCGCCCGCCTGGGCCGTAGCGACCCTGTCCTCCTCTCTCCCGTCATCCATCGCTCTGCCCAGCAGCAGGCTGACCTCGCCACCATCCGCAACCGCGCCAACCTGGTCGCCGCCCGCACGATGCTCATCAACGGGGTGCGTGGCTCGGTGAAGTCCTTCGGGGGCGCCCTCCCGCGTTGTGACGCCCACTCCTTCCACAAGCACGCCCCTGCCCACCTTCCGCCCGAACTCACCGCCGCTACCCTCCCCCTGCTCTCCGCTATCGCCGCCCTCACCACCCAGATCTTTGCCATGGACGACGCCATCGCGCAGCTCATCAAGTCGCGTTACCCCGCCGCCTCTGTCCTCCAGCAGGTCCATGGCGTGGGTCCCATCACCTCCCTCACCTACGTCCTCACCGTCGCCGACCCCGCCCGCTTCATCAAGAGCCGCGACAGTCGGGTAGGGATTCTCTTCCTCGGGCTCACTCCCCGTCTCCGCCAATCGGGCGACTCGTCGCCCCAGCTGCGCATCTCCAAGGCAGGCGACACCCTGCTCCGCAGCCTCCTGGTGCAGAGAATCCCTACCCCACTACATCCTGGGGCCCTTCGGGAAGGACTCTGACCTGCGCCGCTGAGTCGGGAGCGTCTCGAACGCGGTGGCAAGAACGGCAAGAAGCGGGTCTACGTCGCCATCCCACACAACCTTCTCCCGCCTCATCCATCCTCCCCCCGCCAAACCCCTCGTGCAAAACAATGCCGCCCACCCGCCATTCACCGTATTGACACCACCTGTTCACGTTCCTGTACACTGATGTACCGGACTGGGGTAAACCCGGCCGGAAAAAGCGGGAGGTGCCTTGTGAAGAAGGCCCGTACGCTCCTTGCTCTCGGTGCGCTTGCAGCTGTTGCCGTCGTTTCATGGGTGGCACCAGTTCTCGTCGTCTCCTGGTAAGAGAGCAAACCAGCAAGGAAAGGGCGGGCCGTTCGCGGCCCGCCCTTTCCGTTTGTCCGGCGCCAGTGACCCGCTTCAATGCAGGTAGCCGCCGGCCACTATGCCGACGGTCCGACGTGTCATCGAGGGCGCCGGCAACGCGCCGGGCATTGGCGTGTCAAGCCGAGAACGTCCACAACGCATCGGCCCTCCGGCGACAGCCGTGCGCACAGTCGGCACGGCTGCCGGTTCGTTTTAAGACGGGTGCGGTTCAGAGTTTTGCATGGAATCGGGCCGTCCGCCGAGCCAGTCCGAACCGCGACGATCACGGAGCGGGTTGTATCACCACGCCCGGCGACGGGGGTGCCCCCGGGGATGGTCGATGCCGTCCGCTTGCTTACGCACGGTTCGGATTCAGGAGGGCGTATCCGAACCATGACGGTCGGAGCGGATTGCATCACCACGCCCGACCACGGGGGTGCCCCCCGGGGATTGTCGATACCGTCCGCTTGCTCACGCGCGCGGTTCCCGTTTGCGAACGCCGTCCGGCGGTCCGAACCGCGACGGTCACGGAGCGGCCTTCGTCACACGGGTGCCAAGACTCCGCGCCCCGGGGATTGTCGATGCCGTCCGCCTGCTCACGCGCGCGGTTCCCGTTTGCTTACGCCGTCCGGCGGTCTGTGCGAAGTCCACAAGGCCTTCATCTGCTCCGTGACGGAACCGATCAACACGGCCGACAACATCGGCCAGTTCGTGGCCGAGCTGCTGGTAGCGCAGGCAAGGATGGAGAGCGCGAACACCAGCCTGCGGCAGCGGCGCAAGGCGAAGGAGCAGCGCGAGCAGGCTGCGCCGCCATCGAACGGACGACGCTGCTTCGGCTACGAGAGGAAGTACACCCGGATCATCGAAGAGGAGGCTTCGTTGATCCGCGAGGCACGGGATCGGCTGTTCGCCGGTGAGAGCCTGCGTAGCCTCTGCTTCGATTGGGAGGCACGCGGCATCAAGACCACGGGTGGGAACCCCTGGCGGACGCAGTTCCTCCGGCGGTTGTTGATGTCGGCGACGCTGGCGGGGCATCGGGAACTGGAGGGCAAGCTCTATCCCGGCACGTGGGAAGCGATCTTGACGCTCGAAGACCATCGCCGCCTGAGGGAGCACTTCGGCGCCCGAGCGGGCGGCGTTCGGCCAGCGACGGTAGGGCTGCTGACCGGCTACGTGCGCTGCGCCGCTTGTGGAGCACGGATGTCATCAAGCCGGCGAGCTGACAGCGCGAGGCGGTACGTCTGCCGGAAGGCGCCCGGCACCGGTGGCTGTGGGAAGACGACCTCGCGGGCGGAGCCGCTTGAACAGTTGGTAGCGGAGATGGTGTTCGTGGCGGTGGACGACGCCAGTCTGCGGGCGAGCCTCGAAGCGAAGGGCGAACGGGACGACGGACTGGTAGCGGCGCTACGTGCGGACGAGGAGTCTCTGGAGTCGCTGGCACGAGACTTCTACGCGGACCACCTCGTGACAAGGGAAGAGTTCTTCGCGGCGAGGGCGGCGCTGACGGGGCGGCTGGAGGCGAACAGGGTGAAGCTGGCGAGGCGGAGCAGCAACGGCGCGGTGGGCCGGTTCATGGGGCAGGGCAGGTTGTTGCGGGAGGCGTGGGGGACGGCTTCGCTCGAGTGGCGGAGGGCGATCGTGGGGGCGCTGCTGGAACGGGTGGAGATCCTGCCGGGGAGGGCGGGGCGGCTGCCGTTCGACCCTG
>JAYUAG010000459.1:0-3340 GCA_043741475.1 Thermoflexaceae bacterium
TGGGTGCCATCCCACATCGAATAGCGAAAGCGCAGGACCATGCAGGGCCTCCTCGCGGGCCACGCCGGGCGGGCCCCGTCTGCCTGTACCCTATCGGAATTTCCAACGATTGTCAGTTTGCGTGATCAGTTGGGTCAGTTGCGACGGCGTTGACGCCACATCCGACCGGGCTGATCATCCATTGGATGACGAACCGTCGACCGGCGAGGTTCGTCGAAGCATCAGGTTGGTGGGACAGGGCCCCCTGGGCGGTCATGTTCATCCTCGCCTGCGGCGCCTTCGTCGCCAGCATCGGCTACCTTGGCGTCGCCCTTACCGGCAACGGCAGCAGCCGGGCCGACGATGCCTCTCCCTTCCGCGATGCCCCGACAGCGACGCCAACCCCCGTGTTCGCACCGAACGCCTTCCGCTTCACGGGCGACCTGCCCCGCGCCGTGGAGGGCCTTGATCTTCGTCCCGCCGATAACACGCACACCGCCGACTTCGTCTTCGCCGGGCCCGCGGGAGCGGGTGTCGAAGTAGCTCTCCGGCGTTTCGTCCCGGTCGTTCCCCTCTGGGCCGGGCTCGAAGGGGTGTCCGGGCCAGTGCTGGCGTCGCTCGTCGAAGGGCGGGCCACCTTCGCCGAAGCGGGCGGACTTGGAGGCAAGCCCACACCGGTGGCCCTTGCCGCGGACGCGGCCGCTATCGCCGCCGCCGTCCCCGGCTTCGTCCCTCGCCGCACGTTCGAATCAGCCGCGGCGATGGCGGCGGCCTTTTCGGATCCCGCGGGCGAGCCGCTGATCGCCTTCGTGCCCGTGATGTCGCTAAGACCCGCTTTCGCGCCCCTTGCCATCGATGGCATCGATCTGCTCCGCGCGCCGGCCGCCACAGCGACGTGGCCGTACGCCGAGCGCATCCACATTCAGGCGCTGAGTTCCCGCGGCAGCGCGACGCTACCGGTGATCGTCACGGCCCTCAACGAACCACCGCCGTCGACCACGACGATTGTCGCCACGGGCGACATCCTCATGTCCCGCTGCACGCTGACGAAGATCCGCGCCACCGGGGACTGGGGCTCCCCCCTGCGCACGCCCGTGGGACGCTTCCTCTTTTCCGCAGGGCTCACGCTCGGCTCCCTCGATGGCAGCATCCAGGACATCGGCCTGCCCAACGGCTGCATCGAAACCACGAACCTGACCTCGCCGCCGGAGGTGATCGAGGCGCTGACGCTCGCCGGTTTCGACGGCCTCACGGTCGCCACGAACCACATCGCAGACTGCGGCCAGGGGAGCTGCGGTGGCAGTAAGGCGATCGTCCGCACGCTCGAATTGCTGGAGAAGGCCGGGATCACGACCGTCGGTGGGGGCCGCAACCTCGAAGAGGCGTTGGCGCCCGCGATATTCACGGTCCACGGCGTGCGCATCGGCGTGCTCGGTTTCGATGACATCGCCGCCGAAGACCTCGAAGCGACGGACACCGCTCCCGGCACGGCCCCGCTCGACGACAACTACGCCGACGAGAAAGCCGCCTTCCCGCGCGAGCCAGCCTTTTATAAGCCCGCCGAACTGCTTGGCCTCTTTCGCTTCCAGGACCGCATCCGCAAGCTCAAGGCGCAGGTCGATATCGTCGTCGTCCAGGTGCAAAGCGGCTACGAAGATACCCACGACGCCAGCCCACGCAGCATCAAGGCCCTCCGAGCCGCGGCTGACGCCGGCGCCGACCTGGTCATCGGCAACCAGGGCCATTGGGTGCAGCCGGTCGAGTTCCGCGGCAACACCTTCGTTGCCTACGCCCTCGGCAACTTCATCTTCGACCAGCGCCACACGCCCGAGCACTACCAGGGGTATCTTGTCGAAGCGACGCTGATCGCCAACCGCGTCGCCTCCGTCCGGCTCCTCCCCTACCAGATCGTCGACCAGTACCGTCCCGAGTTCGTAGACGGAGCGCTCCGCTTGAAGATCTTTCGCGACGTTTTCGAGGCGTCGGCGCGGCTACCGCGCTAGCCGCCGCAATCGGGTGGAATTCAAAGTTTTGCGTCGAACTCGGATGCGACGGAACAGTTGCCGACCCGCCCCCGGTCGAAGCCTTCGCTGACGGGCCAGCAGAGCGCCTGATCAGTACCGCGAACGTGAGTGAGCGCCTCTTACGCGCCATTCCGGGACGCGGATTCCCGAGTCGCGGCAGCGCGCCTCATCCGAACCGCGACCGTTACGGAGCGGGTTGCAGAAGGCTCTCAGACGACGCCCTGGCCCGCGCTCCGCGAACGCCTTGGTTGGTGGATACGGCCCGCTTGCTCACGCGCGCGGTTCGGACGCCCTTCCTCCCGCCCAGCTTCGACGTTAGCTCGTGCAAAACTTTGACGCCCACCCGGCCGCAATCCGCTTCTTCCGCCACAGCGTATGCGTCTTGCGCGTGGGCAACGGCAGGCCTACCCTCGCGCGATACCGTTGGCGGTCGGAAGAGATAACATGGGCCGGTATATCGTCAAGCGTATCCTCTTCGCCCTCCTCGTGCTTTTTGCCGTGAGCATCTTTGTCTTCTTCGCCGTCCGCATCATTCCCGGCGACGTGTGTTCGAGCGTGCTCGGCGTCCAGCCCGACGACCCGAAGCAGTGCGAGGCGATCAATAAGGAACTCGGTCTCGATGACCCGGCGCCCGTGCAGTACGTGAAGTACATGGGCGGGGTCCTCCGCGGAGACTTCGGCAAGACCCTTCTCAGCCGCCAGGATGTAGCCGGCCAGATGCGCGAACGCATCCCACTCACGCTCGAACTGACGATCCTCGCTACTGGCCTGGCGCTGCTCATCGCCGTCCCTATCGGCGTCATCTCCGCCATCCGGCAGGATCGCCCCGCCGACTACGCGCTGCGATTTATCACGATCGGCTGGCTTTCCATCCCTGGGTTCTGGATCGGCACGATGCTCGTCGTCTTCCCGGCGAAATGGTGGGGGTACAGTACCCCGGCCGGCTACGTGGACATCTGGCAAGACCCCTTCAAGAACCTGGAACAGCTCTACCTGCCGGCGTTTGCCCTCGGCCTCGCCCTCAGCGCCAGCCTCGCGCGGGTGACGCGGTCCTCGATGCTGGAGGTGTTTCGCCAGGACTACGTGCGCACGGCGCGCGCCAAGGGGCTGAACGAGCGCGTCGTCGTCATCCGTCACGCGCTGAAGAACGCGATGATCCCGGTGGTCACCCTCTTTGGGTTGCAGTTCGGCGTCCTCTTCGGCGGGACCGTGGTCCTCGAGACGATCTTCAGCCTCCCGGGCCTGGGCACCCTGACGATCGAGTCCGTCCTGCGTAAGGACTTCACGATGGTCCAGGGGATCGTCCTCTTCTTCGCCTTCGTCCTCGTCGTCATCAA
>JAYUAG010000460.1:0-7819 GCA_043741475.1 Thermoflexaceae bacterium
TGTCATTGTTGTGCAGGAGGACGACGGCGCGCCGCGCGACCTCACCCCGGGCGAGATGTCGGTGCGCGCCTTCGTGGGCTACGGCGGCGGCGACTTCACCCTCAGTCATGGCGTAGCCTACTTCGTGGGGCAAGTGGACCAGCGCATCTACCGCCAGTTCCTCGCCGGCGGGCTGCCACGGCCCATTACGCCGGCTTTTGGCTCTGCTTCGAGCCCAACGGTCAGTCCTGACGGCCGCTGGCTCGTCTACGTCCACAACTACGAGGACGTCGATTGCCTGGCGGTTGTCGACACGGAGGGCGCCTCCTGGCCGGCGCGGCTCGCGAGTGGCCGGGACTTCTACATGCAGCCCGCCTGGCGCCCGGATGGTGACCGCCTCGCCTGGATCGAATGGGACCACCCGCGCATGCCCTGGGATGGCACGGAGCTGCGCGTCGCGCGGCTGGAGTTCCCCGCCTCGGGGCTGCCGACGATAAAGGTCTCCGAAGTGGTCGCGGGCGGCGCGGAGACGGCCGTGTTCCAACCGGCCTTTAGCGCGAGCGGACAGTTGCTCTACATCTCGGACGAGGCCTACCCGGACCAGGCCGCCGCGGAGGAGCGCCGCGGCGGCCTCTACCGCTACAACCTTGAGACTCGCGCGGTCGTCGCACGCACACACGTCAGCGGCGACTTCGGCGCGCCCGCGTGGAACATGGGCATGCGCCGTTTCGCTGTGCTCCCCGATGGCGCCGCCGTTGCCGTCGCGGTGGATAACGCCTTCGAGCGGCTCTATCTGGTCAGCCCGGACGGCGCCGCGACGGACCTCTCGGCTCGGCACGCGGGCTACAGCCAATTCAGCGGTCTGGTCGCGCACCCGACGAAGCCCCTCGTCGCCGCCGTGGCGGCTGGCGGCGCTCAGCCGCTGCGCGTAGTCACGGTAGAGACGACCCTGCCCGACGCCCCCAGAGTGATCCGCCGATCGGAGGCAGAGCTGGCGCCCGCTGTTGCGCTCTCCCAACCCGAGGCGGTGTCGTGGACCTCCTTCGACGGCGAAATCGCTCACGGCCTCTACTACCCGCCAGCGAGCGATCGGTACGAGAGCGCCGGCGCGCCGCCGCTGGTCGTCGCCGTACACGGCGGGCCTACCAGCCAGGTAAAGGCGGGCTGGGACTCCACCGCCCAGTTCTTCGCCACGCGCGGCTACGGCTTCCTCTGGCCGAACTATCGCGGCAGCACGGGCTACGGACGCGGTTACATGCTCAAGCTCCGGCGCAGCTGGGGCATCTATGACGTGCGCGACGCGAAGACGGGGGCTGAGTGGCTGGCTGCGGAAGGCCGCGCCGATGGCTCGAAGCTCGTGATCATGGGCGGTAGCGCGGGCGGCCTGACCGTCCTCCAGTCGCTCATCGAGTTCCCCGGCTTCTACCGCGCCGCGCTGTGCCTGTTCGGCGTCTCCAACCAGTTCATGCTGGCCGCCGACACACACAAATTCGAGGCACGCTACCTCGATTCGCTCCTCGGGCCCCTGCCGGAGGCGGCCGCCATCTATCGTGAGCGGTCGCCGATCTTTCACCTTGAGGGGATCAAGGACCCGATCGCCGTCTTCCAGGGGGAGATAGACCGGGTCGTGCCGCGCGCCCAGAGCGATCTGCTCGTCGCTTCGCTGAAGGCGCGGGGCGTGCCGCACGAATATCACGTCTACGAAGGCGAAGGCCACGGCTGGCGCAAGGCGGAGACGATCCGGAGCTACTGGGCCACCGTCGAGCGCTTCCTGCGCGATTATGTGCTCTATTCCTGAGGGGAGGACGCATGGCTGCCGTCGCTGATTGCCTCTTCTGCCGCATGGTTTCCGGAGAAATTCCTGCGCCCCGTGTTGCGGAGAACGGCGTCGCCTTCGCGATCCGGGATATCAGCCCTCGCGCGCCCGTGCATGTGCTCATCATCCCCTTTCAGCACGTGGAGGACGCGCGTAGCCTCGGCGCCGAGCACGCCGCACTCCTTGCTGGGCTGTTCGCGCTCGCCACCGGGGTGGCCCGCCTCGAAGGGGTGAACGAATCGGGCTACCGCCTGGCCTTCAACGTGGGCGAAGCGGCGGGCATGACCGTGCACCACCTGCACCTTCACCTGCTCGGCGGGCGGCCGCTTGGGCCAGAGGGCTGATGGCCACCACCATCGCGGCACAAATCGCCCTGGTCCGTAGCGAACTCGAGACGCGCCCGGCGGGCCTCGTGCGCCACGTCGGCCGCGTGCTCGGGGAGGCATTGGCACTCGGGGCGGTCTACGATCTCGACCCGGAGCGCGTGGAACTGGCCGCCTGGGGCCACGACCTCTTTCGCGCCCACGCCCCGGCGGAGCAGCTGCGCCTTGCCGCGGAGGCCGGCATCACGGTACTCGCGGAGGATGTCGCTGCACCAGTGCTCCTCCACGGTCCGGTCGCCGCAGCCGTACTGCGCGAGCGCTTCGGCGTCGACGACGAGGAGGCGCTCGCCGCCGTCGAGACGCACACCTTCGCCGCGGCGGAGATGTCTCTCCTCGCGAAGGTGATCCTGATCGCCGACAAGGTAGAGAAGCGGAAGCGTGGACGCACGCCCGTGATGGCCGATATTCGACGGGTCGCCCGCCGCGACCTCGACCTTGCCCTCCTGTGCTGGTCCGACTGGAAGTGGGTGCAGGAGCGGGAAAACAGCTGGCACGGCTCCGCCCGCCACTGGGCCGCGCGCGTGCTCTGGGTGGCCGAACACCATGCCGAAATCGAATTGCCGCCCCGCCTCACCTGACTGTCACTCGTCCGCCACTGTCCCTCAATCGCAGAATGGTCTTCTGCAGAGGTGACGCGACCGAACCTCTTTGTCCTCGGCCTCGCGCTCGTCGCTGCGGCGGCGGTGCTCCCGCTCGAACGTGGCCGCGAGGATGCCGTGGCGGGACGGCCCTACGCGCTCGTTATCACCCAGATGGCGCGGGACGGCACGAACCCCACCGCCCAGGGGAGCTTCGCCACGAGCGCAACGGCCACCGTCGGTGGCGCCGTGACGGTGCGTGCAACTGTACGCAGCTCGGATGCGCTCTTCGCGCTCGTCGATGTCGAAGTGTTGGGGCCGAACGACGTACGCGTTGCCCAGGAGTACTTCGACAACACGGCTTTTGGGCGGGCTCAATCGCAAAGTTTCGAGATCCGCTGGACGGCGCCGTCCGCAGCGCTCCGCGGCGAATACGTGATCAAGGTCGGAGTGTTCGAGCCGGGACAGTACTGGGGCGCCCTCTACCATTGGAACGACCGCGCCGGGGCATTCGTCCTTCAGTAATCTCCGGAAGTAGTCGTCCGCGCGGTCAGGCTTCGGGCGCGCCCGTGCTCGGCTGCTGCGTATCGCCGCGGCCCCGCCCTCCACGTCCGCGGCGGCGGTTGCGCGGCGCTCCCTGTCGCGGGCCGGGTGGAGACGTGTCGCCGGGTGACGGCGTCCCGTCGTGAGTCTCTCCGGACACTGGTTGGCCGCCGGGCGGACTCCCGGCTCTCCGGAATGGCCGCGTCGGCCCCTGTAGCGGTGGGCCTCCTGCCCCCCGGTCAGATCGTGGTCCCGGCCTGCCTGGCTCTCGCGCTGGCCGGCCTTCGCCTCGTCGTCCTTGCAGAGTCGCGGAAGGGCCGCCGTCGCGGGCCGCCGGCCGTGCGGGGCGCGGCTCGGGGCGTGGGGCCGGCAACCGGCCGCGGCCAACCGGCCCGTCCGGCCTGGCAACGCCCCACTCGACGCTCTCCGGGGGTGCGTCATCCAGCGGGTCGATGATCCCGAGCTCCACCAGCTCGTCCCGTGTCGCCGGGGGAGGCGGCGCGCCGGAACGGCTGGTCACGTCCCAGCGCACGACGGTGCCGAGGTCCCGGTCTGTCACGTCCACGCGCTGCCCTTCGACCAGCAATGTGACCTGGCGGCGAAGGATGTTCACGCTGATCACGCGGCCTTCGCCGGTGGGCGTGCTGCAGCGCTGGTTCAGCTTCGGAAGGGTCTTCCTCATCTCCCGGTAGCCATCCTCTTCGTAGGAGAGGCAGCAAAGGAGCCGCCCACAGAGTCCGCTGATCTTCTGGGGATTGAGGGGCAGGTCCTGTTCCTTCGCCATGCGGATGGAGATTGCGGGAAACGCGCCGAGCCATCCGGAGCAACAGAGTTCCCGGCCGCAGATGCCGTAGCCCCCGGCCGCGCGGGCGCGGTCGCGCGCCCCCATCTGGCGCATGTCGATTTTCGCGCCGAAGCGATTTCCGGCCGCGCGCAAGAAGTCGCGGTAGTCCAGCCGCTCTTCGCTCGCGAACCCGAACGTCAATCTTCGGCCGTCGAGGGTGAATTCGGCGGTGTCGATCCTGGCGCGAAACCCGGCATCCGTCGCGACACGGCGCGCCTCGGGGAGGATCTCGTCGGCGCGCAGGCGAAGCTCTTCGGCGCGGCGGATGTCGCTATCGGTCGCCAGCCGCAGGATCGGCTTGAGGTCGCCGCCCAGCTCGTTTACGACGACCTGGTCCGACCCGATCACGACCTTGCCCACCTCTGGGCCGCGCACGGTCTCGACGACGACGTATTCGCCGGCTTCGATGCGCATTCCCGCGGAATGGAAGTAGAAGATCTTGCCGGCGTTGCGAAAGCGGACGCCGGCGATTCGTTGCTTGTCGTTAGGCATGGACCACGTGAGGTTCCTCGGTTGCTGGAGCCAGTGTACGGCGCGGAAAGCCCAGGAGCATGAGGTCGAACACATTCCGCGGCAGGCAGTTCGCCAGCAGGTCGGCCCGCGCCTGGGCGACCGCGTTCAGCGCGTCCACGACCTCCCTTTGGCCAGCGCCAGTCGCGCCCTTCGCCGCCTCGCGCAAGGCTTCTTCCCAGAGTGCTTCCCAGGCTTCGAGGTCGGCGAGGGCGTCGGCGCGATTGCGCGTCCAGCGCTCGCGCAGTTCGTCCACATAGCGGACGCGATCTCTGAACGATCCGGCTGCGATGCGCGCGAGGCGCTGCAGCACGCGGGCCCGGTCTTCCATAAGAGATGGGTTCGCGGCAAAGGTGAGTGCACGACCCGGCCGGCCGCGGCTCGCGCCGGCCGCCGCGCGTGCAGCCGTGGGGTCCAGGCCTCGGGCAACGAGTCCAGCCTCGATCGTCTCCCGCGCGACCGGGCCCACATCGATCCGCCGGCAGCGGCTGAGGATCGTTTCGATCATCGCTTCGGGCGCGGAGGAGATGAGCATGAACACGGTGTGGCCGGGCGGCGCCTCCAGCGTCTGCAGTAGCCCGTGGCTGGCCTGCAGAGCGAGGCGCTCAGCGGGGTCGATGATGACGACGCGCACGCGGCCTTCGAACGGGAAGCGGGACACCATGTCCACCATTCCGCGCACCTGGCAGATGCGGATGTCGCGTGAGTCAGGGTGGTCGTGGCTGGCCTCGCCCGGTCGTGTCCGGCAAAGCGTGTCGCCCGGGCCCACGACTACGACGTCCGGGTGGCGCCCACCCTCGATCAGGCGGCACTGGCGGCAGAGCCCGCATGGGAGGCTACCTTCGTAGGGAAGCTGATCGGCGAAGAGGCCCGTCTGTGGCGCATCGCCCGCGAGCGTCGCACGTTCGCAGTTCAGCAGCTTCGCGAGTTCGAGAGCGAGGACAGCCCGGCCCGTGCCCTCCGCACCGGCGAAGAGCAACGCGTGCGGTGGTTCGCTGGTCGCCGCGATCACGCGCAGCTCGTTCAAGATCGCTTCGTGCCCGATCACCATCGCCAACGGCTCGCCTCCCGAACTACTTTATCAGCCTTCCCAGGGTCGGCGGCTGGTCGATGCGTCCCACGCCCAAACGATACACCTGGTAGCCGTCGGCCACGGCGCCGACGGGCGATCGTGCCATGCCCGGGGTCTGGTCAGCGCGCCTGGCATCCTGCGTTCAGCCCGCGACCACAGTGGGTCGCGGCTACCAGAGGGTTCTAGCCCTCCGCGTACAACCGGCACTTCAGGGCGCGCGAAAGTTCGTCGTGTGCTTCGCGCAGCTGGCGAGTGAGCATCGGGAGGTCGTCACCGGTCGTCGCCATCAGGCGCTCCGCCCGATCGAGCGTCTCCTGATCCACCTGATAGCCCGGGAAGAGCGCGTTGAAGTAGTCGCTCGTGAACTCTTTGTCGCGAGTCCGGAAGATGTCGACCACAGAATCGAAGAACCGGCCCACGTAGGGCGTCAGCAGCGCCCGCTGGCGCGGCCAGTTGAAGCCGCCCATGGCCGCGACCGTATTGTAGAGCGAACCGTAGCCTTCGCCGTGGAAACGCGCCCAGGCCTGAGCTTTGCCCGCCGCGTCGGGCGCCGAGGTCTCGCCGCGAAGGGCGGCTCGTTGGCCACGGTCGCTGGGGTCGCGCGTCAGTTCGCCCGCGAGTCGTTCCTTCGCTCCGCCGACACCGTAGGCCACCTGTTTCACGGCGATGTTCCAGCGCATCTCCTGGTCCACGGTCAGCCCGTCCACGGCTGTCTCGCCGTCGGCCAGGCGGCCAAGTTCGCGAAGGTCGGCTTCATTTCCGGCGGCGGCGATCATGGCGCGCACCCAGGTGATCTGCGGGTCCCCCTTTTCAGCGGCGCGCAGTCCGCCGTAGGCGGCGGCGAACAGCTTTCGTGCCTGCTCGTCCTTCATCTGCTCTGGCACGAAGCGGGCGAGCGCTGACTGCGCCTGGCTCAGCGCGACCTCCATGAGGTCGATCCGGGGCTCGCGCGGCGCCTGTTCCGCGACCAGCGCAAGGAAGTCAGTGGACTTCAACTGCTGGTCGCGGACCATGTTCCAGAGGGCCGACCAGAGCAAGGACCGCAGCAGCGGGTCCTGAAGCCGGGCCATGTTGTCGCGCGCGAAGGTGACGGACTCGGGATCGAGGGCCACCTTGAAGTAGCCGTGGTCGCCGAAGTTCGGGAAGACGAGGGCTGGCCTGGCGCGCCCCACGGCGCCCGCCACGTCGGTCTTCTCCGCGGCGATGGTGGCGGGGAGCGATTCGATCCGGATCGTCCCCGCATCGTCGTGCACGAGGCCCACTTCGAGCGTGTGCGGCCGTAGTGTTTGGTAATCCGCCGGCGCCGTCTGCGTGAGCGAGAGCGAACTGATGCGGTCGCCGTCGGCCTCCCACTGGGCGCTCAGGGTGTTCAGCGAGGCCGTTTCCAGCCAGATCTTCGCCCACGCTTTCAGGTCGCGCCCGCTGCCCGTCTCGAGCGAAGCGAGGAACTGCTCGAGCGTCGCGTTGCCATAGGCGTGCGTGCGGAAGTAGTGACGCATCCCTTCCCGGAAGCCGTCCATGCCGATCGTCGCGACGAGCTGCTTCAGGACGGAAGCGCCCTTCCCGTACGTAATGCCGTCGAAGTTGAGGAACGTCTCGTCCGTGTCCGCAACCACGCCCGAGATCGGATGCGTGGTCGAAAGCTGGTCCTGGCGGTAAGCCCAGTTCTTAATCGAAGAGTTGAAGTCCTCCCAGCCGCTCGTGAAGCGCGTCGCGCCCGTCATCGCGAGGTAGGCCATGTAGGTGGCGAAGCTCTCGTTCAGCCACAGGTCGTTCCACCAGCGCATGGTTACGAGGTCGCCGAACCACATGTGCGCCATCTCGTGCAGGATCGTCTCCGCCCGCCGCCGTCGCTGCGTCTCCGTCGGCGGGTCGCGCGGCGCCATGTATTCGTTGTGCGTGACGGCGCCCACGTTCTCCATCGCGCCCGCGTTGAACTCAGGCACGAAGATCTGGTCGTACTTGCCGAAGGGGTAGGGCAGGTCGAAGAACTCCGCGAAGAAGTCCAGCCCCTGTTTTGTCAGCTCGAAGAGTTCGTCCTTCTCCAGGTACGGGACGAGCGATTTGCGGCAGTAGAACCCGAGCGGCACGTCG
>JAYUAG010000461.1:0-3333 GCA_043741475.1 Thermoflexaceae bacterium
GTTCGCCAGCCGAATGGCGTGGAATGGTTCTTCGGCGCCACCCCGCCGCGTAACGCAGCCATGCGCATGACTCGCTACCGCTTTGGCGGCGGGATTGAAGGCAACGTAGGCGCGAACACCCTGACCGTCCTCCGTTCCTCCGTTCCCTATATCGACCGGGTCGCCAATCGACAGCCCGCGGCAGGTGGCCTCGACGCGGAGTCGCTGGAAGCGGCAAAGATGCGCGCCCCGGCTACCCTGCGGTCGCAGAACCGCGCCGTATCCGCCACCGACTACGAATTCCTCGCGATGGAGGCATCGAGGCGCGTCGCACGGGCGCGCTGCATCCAGGTCCGGACTGATGGGTCCGGCAGCTCCGTTCCGCCGGGCACCGTCGAACTGCTGATTCTGCCCCTGGTGCCAGACGACCACCCGCGGACGCTGGAAGCCCTCCAGCCGCCACCCGAACTCGTGGAAGAGGTGCGCGCGTTCCTGGATGAACGGCGCATGCTCGGTACCCAACTCGTGGTCGATGGCCCGGCCTACGTGGGCGTCAGTATCGAAGCGGCGATTGTGGTGCAGCGCCACCACGGAACTGAGCAGGTGCGAAACGCCGTTGCTCGCCGAATCCGCGAGTACCTCGATCCGCTGCTCGGCGGCCCAAACGGCACGGGCTGGCCGTTCGGGCGCGACCTCTACCTCTCGGAGATGCAATCGGTTGTTCAGACCGTCCCCGGCGTCGAATACGCGCAGGACGTGACGCTCTACCAGGTGGACATCCAGACAGGCCAATCGCGCGCGGCTGGTCAGAAGATAACGCTCGCCGAAGATGTCCTTCTGCTCTCGTACGAACACACCGTGTCCGCGGTCTCACGCTAGCCATGACGACGCTCGCGCCCACTGAGGACGGCCAACAAGACGCTGCGGCAGAAGTCGCGCCACCGCCTCAACCACTCGAAGGCGAGGCGCCACCGGCAGGCGAGCCGGTGCTTTCCATCGACGCTATTGCCACCGGCTCAACCGATGCCGCCGTGGCCGCGTTTGAAACGCCGGTGGCGCCTGTCGAACCGCCGTTCGAGCCGCCGCCGCCACCCGACCGCACACGCTTCCGTCCGCCGGAACCGACTGACGCTCCTCCGGGGGTGCCGCGGGACGTTAGTTCGTACCTGACGTACCTGCCGGGGATCTACCAGAACAACCACTTTCTCGGGCGCTTCCTGCTGATCTTCGAATCGATCCTTGGTCCCGTGGATCGCACGGTCGAAAACATGCACCACTACTTCGACCCGTTCGTCACCCCTCCGGAGGCGGTCGATTGGCTGGGAACGTGGGTTGGCCTTGCGCTGGACGAACGCTGGCCTGAGGAGCGGCGCCGTGAATTGATATCCGAGGCCGTGAACCTCTACCAGTGGCGCGGCACCAAACACGGGCTCTCCGAGTTTCTTCGCCTGTACACCGGCGTTCTGCCAGAGATCATCGAGCCGACGCTCCGGGAAGTTGCGAACACGCGCGGCCGGGCGTTCCGATTTACCGTGCGCATCACTATTCCAGCCGGTAGCCGGGTGAGCCGCTCACTGATCGAAACGATTATCGACGCCGAAAAGCCTGCGTTTGCCGCTTGCACGCTGGAGCTGATCGAAGGCTAAGCCGAGCCGCCCGGGTGGTCTGCGCCACGGCGCCCTGACCCCCGCAATCAAAACCCGGGTCGGGCGGTTCTTCAGCCACCTTGGAAATGCGAACTTGTTCAGGGCGCGAATTCGAGGAACGGCGTGCCACTCCCGTTCGAAAGCTTCTCCGCGGACCAGCCAGTAAGCGTTGCGCCATCGGCCGCTTTGCCCTCGATCTGCCACCAGATGCGCGTGCCATCGTTGGTTGGGCCATCCTTAACCGCCACCTTCGTGCCCGAGCAAAGGCGTCCCGCTATGTTGTCCGCCTGGATCACCGGCGTGCTGCCCCTGCGGACCGCCAGGCAGTTGTCATTGGCCGGCGGGTTTGGGTCCGAGTTGATGACAACGGCGTTGCCACCTTTACGGATGACGTTGGCCAGCGGCGCAGTGGTCGGCGCCGCCGCCACGCTCGGGGCTGCGGTCGGGGTAGCCGGATCGGCCTTCGTATCGCTGCCGCCGCTGCGCGAGAGCAGACCGAAGGCAATTCCGCCGAGCACGCCGACGGCGATGATTGCGATCACCGGCCACTTCCAGCGCTGTAGCGGAGGTTGAAAACGAAGCTGGCCGTCCGCGGTCACTTTCTGCACGGACGATGACTTCGGCCGCGCCTCGATACGAAACGGCGTGATCTGCGCGGCGCCGAGCATCTTCTTGCTCTTTGCCACCACCTGGACCCGCACATCCTTGCGCTGGCCCGGCTCCAACGTTACCTGGTCTTCTTCGAACTGAAAGTCGAGCGCGTTGTCGTCCTGTATGCCGGCGAGGGCAAAGGAGATCGGGACGTTGCCGCTGTTTTCCGCCGTGACCTTAAAATCCTTCGTGGAACGCACCGGATCGAGGCTGACTTTGAATCCCTCGAAGGGGAGCACTGTTACCTTGCCGAGCGCCCGAACTTCGCGTGACGTTTCGCGTGAGACCACGGCCACCGAGAATGCGTACTCCTTGGCGGCCGCCTCAGCGGTGCGCGGTGGCTGAATCACAATCGTTACTTCGTCGCGGGCATTGGGCACCAGGGAGAGGCTCGGCCGGCTCACTTTCACCCACGCGGCGGGCAGATCGAGGACGCCGATCGTGAGTTCGTCCACCACGTTTCCGCGGTTCTGGATCGACACCGTCGCCGTTGTTGGCGAACCGGCGGCGATTGGAGCCCCAGGCGAGGCGAGACTCACCGCGATGGTCTGCGCCGGCTCAGACGACTGCCCCGAGGAGGGAGAGCTGGAGGTCATCACCCCACCCTGCGCGGAGCCGCTGGACACGGCTGCGGGCTCCATGAGCGTGCCCACGATGAATCTCGCCTCAACGTCCCCAAAGCGAAGCGATTGACCATCTTCCACGATCGTCGGCGTGTTGACCGGGAGCCGTTGGCTGCCAACGAACGAACCTGAGGCAGACCCCAAATCCTCAAGCATGACCCGCCCGTTCTCGATCGTCAGGCTGGCGTGGCGGCGCGAAACTGAGACGTGATCGATGACCACGCGGTTGCCATCGGCGCGCCCGACGATCGCCGAGGGCACGTCGATCGGAAATTCGCGCACCTGCCCGTCGGGGGTAGTGACCCGGAGGGTTCCGTAATCCATGTACACACTCTTTCGTTAGATGGGGCGCCGAACGGCAATCGCCACGCCTGCGAAGAATACCCGCACCATAGGAGAGTGACTAGCGGAACGGCCGTTGCGGATGGTTGGCC
>JAYUAG010000462.1:0-7786 GCA_043741475.1 Thermoflexaceae bacterium
CAGCCCGGTGACGGGCGGCTGCTGAACGTCCTCGTGCTGATCATGGTCGGCCTCGTCGCGCTCTCATCGGTCACCGGCGTCATCCAGTCGTACTTCAGCAACGCCATCGGCCAGACGGTTGTCTATGACCTGCGCCGTCAGCTCTACCGCCACCTCAGCGGCATGTCGCTGCGCTGGTTCACCTCGAACCGCACCGGTGAAGTGCTCTCTCGCGTCAGTAACGATGTCGGCGCGGTCCAGGGCGTGATCAGCGATTCCCTGGCGGGCGTCATCGGCAACCTCATCACTGCCGCCACGACGCTTGCCCTGATGCTCATCCTCGACTGGCGGCTGGCGCTCTTTTCGCTGGCATTCGTGCCCATCTTCATCATCCCTGCGCGCCGTGTGGGAAACGTCCAGCGTGGGTTGATGGGCGAATCGCAAGAGCAGCTCGCCACGCTCAATGGCCAGATGCAGGAGACCCTCTCGGTGAGCGGCGCGCTGCTCGTGAAGACCTTCGGCCGCCAGGATGCTGAACTCGACCGCTTCGCGGGAACCGCCCGCGAGATCCGTCGCCTGAACGTACGGCGGGCGATGGTCGGCCGCTGGTTTATGGTCTCCATGGGGCTCTTCAGCGCCCTCGCGCCGGCAGTGGTGTACTGGTACGGCGGCCATCGCGTTATCGGCGGCGAGGCCTCGCTCGGCACCGTCGTCGCCTCCGCGGGCTTGCTCACGCGGCTCTTCTCGCCCCTTACACAGCTTCTAAACGCGAACGTCACGCTCCTCAGTTCGATCGCCTTGTTCGAACGGCTCTTCGACTATCTCGACCTGGAGCACGAGGTGAGCGACCGGCCCGGCGCTACTGCACTGCCGCCGGTGCGCGGCGAGGTGCGTTTCGAACACGTCACCTTCGGCTACACGGCGGCGACGCCAGTGCTCCGCGACGTATCGTTCACTGTCCCGGCCGGTCAGTTCGCGGCCCTGGTGGGCCACTCAGGCGCGGGGAAGACGACGGCTGCCTACCTGTTGCCGCGGCTGTACGACGTCGACACCGGCCGCATCACCGTCGACGGCCACGACGTGCGCGACGTCACCCTCGCTTCGCTTACCGGCGCCATCGGCATGGTGAACCAGGAGCCGTTCCTCTTCCACGACACGATCGCCGCCAATCTGCGTTATGGCGCGCCAGATGCGAGCCAGGCGGAAGTAGAGGCGGCGGCTCGCGCGGCCAACATTCACGACCTGGTCGCGTCCCTGCCCCGCGGCTACGAGACGATCGTGGGCGAGCGCGGCTACCGCCTCTCGGGCGGTGAGAAGCAACGCGTCGCAATCGCGCGGGCGCTGCTCAAAGATCCCGCCATCCTCGTCCTCGACGAAGCCACCTCAAGCGTCGATTCGCACACGGAGCGGATGATCCAGGACGCACTGGACCACCTCACCCGCGGGCGCACCGTCCTCGCGATCGCCCATCGCCTCTCCACGGTGCTTGCGGCCGACCTCATTGTGGTGCTGGACCACGGCCGCATCGTCGAGTGCGGCCGTCACGAAGAGTTGCTCTCGCGCGACGGCACGTACGCGTCGTTCTATCGTCAGCAGTTCGCCGGCGGCAGGCAGCTGCCCGTCTCTGCGGCCGCTTCGTAGTGCGGGGATAACAACCCAGAGCGGGCATAGCAACCCGCGCTCAAACGTTCGCCCGCCAACGCCCGGTCAGCCTGCTGTCACCGCCGTCCTGGGCTCCCGCGGCCGGATCGCCATCGGCCCGTTCAGGAGGTAGTCGATGAGCATCTCTTGCGTCTGCGTGACTGCCTCGTCAAACGGGAAGCTCTCCGGGTCGAGCAGCCACTGGAGCGCGAAACCGGTCAACGCCCCCACCTGGCGCGCGGCTGCAGCCTCGGAGTCGATATCGTTGCGGAAGACGCCAGCGTTCTGGCCCCGCCGGATCGCCCGTGCGATCGTCGTCCGGAATCCCCGGTAGAGGTCGCGAATCTGATCGCCAAGCTCCGGGTGGGCGCGCGCGCTGGCCGTGAAGTGCAGGAAGATCTCGTAGATCGTCGGGTCGTCGCGCACGAAGTTGAGCGACGCCCGGTTGATGATGTTCATCTGTTCGACCATGTCTTCGGTCGTCGCCAGGGCCTCCGTGATCGCATCCGTCGAGGCCTGCTGGCAGCGCGCGAGGACACCGGAGAGCAGTTCCGCCTTGTCCTTGAAGTGGTACGAGACGAGTCCACGGCTGACGCCCGCTTCGCTCGTGATTTCATCGATCGACGTCTCGCCCCAGCCCTTTGTCGCCATCACGCGAATCGCCGCGTCGATGATCTGGTCACGGCGGATCTGAGCAATGTTGATGCGGGCCAAGGCGGTCTCTCCGGTCCGCGGTCGTGCACCTGCGGCGAGCGCGGATGAGGGAGTATACCAGTCTGCCCGGACGTGACCGGGGGCCCCACGGGGCTGGACTCTTGCCCGGAGGTGGCTGGACGGCCGGTAGTGTCGATCGTGACCTTTCCGTGTAGAGTCAGCGGCGCCAGGCGCCCGCGCGCCCGGCCGAACATCATGGAGAAACGGTTTGGACATTTCGAGGGAGACCCTTCTCGACCTTCACCACCGTATGGTCCGCATCCGCATCTTCGAAGAGGAGGCGGGTAAGCTCATGGAGACCGCTCGCGTGCCGGGCGCCCTCCACCTCTACGTCGGCGAGGAGGCGGTCGCCTGCGGCGTCATGTGCAACCTCACCGATCAGGACCAGATCACGAGCACGCACCGGGGTCACGGCCACCTCGTTGCCAAGGGCGGCGACTTCAAGAAGATGTACGCCGAACTCTTCGGGCGCTCCACCGGCTATTGCAAGGGCAAGGGCGGGAGCATGCACATCAGCGACATGGAACTCGGGATGCTTGGCGCGAACGGGATCGTCGCCGCCGGCCCACCGATCGCGATGGGCGCCGCCTTCGCCAACCAGTACAAGGGCAATGGCAACGTCGCCGTGGCGTTCTTCGGCGATGGCGCGAGCAACGAAGGCGCCTTCCACGAAGCGGCGAACATGGCCGGACTCTACAAGCTCCCGCTCATCCTCTGTTGCGAAAACAACGGCTACGGCGAGTTCACCCCCCAGGCCGGCCACCAGGCGATCAGGGACGTTGCCGACCGTGCCGCGGGCTACGGCATGCCGGGCGTTGTCATCGACGGCATGGATGCGATCGCCGTCTACGAAGCCGCCCACGAAGCGGTGGCGCGCGCCCGTGCGGGCAACGGGCCAACCCTGCTCGAATGCAAGACCTACCGCTACTTCGACCACGTCGGCGTCCGCGGTATGGGCGTCTCCTACCGCACCGATGCCGAAGTACTCCAGTGGCGCGAACGGGACGCGATCAAGCTCCACGAACAGCGCCTCGTTGAGATGGGCATCGCTACCGTCGAGGAGCTGCAGGCGGTCCACGACCGTGTCCAGGAGGAGACGAAGGAAGCGATCGCCTTTGGCGAGAGCAGCCCCTTCCCGGACGCGAGTGAACTGCTCGAAGACGTCTACTACCACGCCTGAGTACCACGCCTGACAGGGAGTCGAGAGATGACCAGCGCAACCGCCACCGAACCGCGTCAAATCCCCTATATCCGCGCCATCACCGAGGCCCTCCGGCAGTGTCTCCAGTCCGACCCGGATGTCTTCCTCGCGGGCGAAGACGTCGGCGGTTACGGCAGCGTCTTCGGTTACACGCGCGGCCTGCAGAAGGAGTTCGGCCCCCGCCGGGTGTTCGATACGCCCATCTCCGAAGAGGGCATCATCGGCCTCGGCGTGGGCGCATCGGCCTGCGGTCTGCGCCCGATTGTGGACATCATGTTCATGGATTTCATGGGCGAGTGCATGGACGAACTCGTCAACCAGATGGCGAAGATGCGCTTCATGTTCGGCGGCAAGGCAAAGCTGCCAGTCACCGTACTGACCATGGCAGGCGCGGGAGCGAGTCTCGCCGCGCAGCATTCGCAGAGCCTCGAAGCCTGGTTCTGCCACGTCCCCGGACTCAAAGTCGTGATGCCCTCCACGCCTTACGCCGTGAAGGGGCTGATCATCGCCGCCGTGCGCGAGGACAACCCCGTGATCGTCATCCTGAACAAGACCTCGCTCGGGATCATGGGCGAGGTGCCGGAGGAGATGTACGAGATCCCGCTGGGTAAGGCCCACATCATGCGCGAAGGTTCGAACTTCACCGTCGTCGCAATTGGCAAGATGGTGCACGAAGCCATGGCCGCCGCGGAGACGCTCAAGGAAGACGGTATCGACATCGAGATCGTCGACCCGCGGACGCTCCAGCCGTTCGATACCGAGACCGTCGTCGAGTCTGTGAAAAAGACGCACCGGGCGCTGATCGTCCACGAAGCGGTGCGCTTCGGTGGCATCGGCGCGGAGATTGCGGCGCAGCTGCAGGAAGAGGCCTTCGACTTCCTCGATGCGCCGATCGGCCGCGTCGGCGCTCCCTTCTCGCCAGTGCCCTACAGCCCGGCGCTCGAGAAGATCTATGTGCCGAACGCGGACCGCATCGCCAAAGAGGTGAAGCGCATCCTCGGCAAGGCGGGCTAGGCCAGGCATGGACGCCGGACTCGTGGGCATCATCGCCAACCCGGCCTCCGGCAAGGACATCCGCCGCGTCGTCGCCCGCGCTTCCGTTTTCGACAACCCGGAGAAGCAGGCGATCTGCCGCCGCGCGATCGCAGGCGCGCTCGCGGCGGGCGCGCGTTCCTTCGCCTACATGCCCGACGGCTACGACATCGTCCGTTCGGCCGTCCAGGAGCACGGTATCCAGGACCTTTGCGTGGAGCTCGAATCGCCGCAGACCGGGAGCGCGCTGGATACCGTGCGTTGTGCGCGGCAGCTCGCCGAACGCGGCTGTCGCGCCCTCATCACGCTTGGTGGCGACGGCACGAACCGCGCCGTGACCCTCGGCTGGCGTGAAGCGCCGCTTGTCCCCATCTCCACCGGCACGAACAACGTCTTCCCGCGCATGGTCGAGGCGACCGTCGCGGGGGCCGCGGCGGGGCTTCTGGCGAGCGGCGCGGTCACGCTGGCCGAATGCGCTCGCCGGGCGAAGGTCGTGACCTGCCGGATAGACGGAGAGAACGACGACCTCGCCCTCATCGATGCCGTCCTCATCGGCGAGCAGTTCGTTGGCGCTCGCGCCATCTGGGACATCACCAAGCTGCGCGCGGCCGTCCTCACCCGTGCTGACCCGGCGGCGGTCGGCATCTCCTCGATCGGCGGCCTCATCCTTCCGGTGACGGACATCGACGATGCCGGGCTCTCGCTCACCTTCGGCGGCGAAGCCACTGTCCTCGCGCCCGTGATGCCCGGCGCCTACGAGCGGGTCGGCGTGCGCTCGGCCCGCCGCCTGGCGCTCGGCGAGGCCGTCACGCTGCAGGGGCCGGGCGTCCTCGCCTTCGATGGCGAACGAGAACGCGTGCTCAAGCCCGGCCAGCGCGCCACGCTCACCGTGCACCGCGACGGCCCCTCGGTCGTCGATGTGGCGAAGGCGCTCGCCCTCGCGGCCTGCCACGGCCATTTCCGAAGTGTCGGAGTGGAGAGTACCGGAGTGTCGGAGTGACCGCGTTCCGATACTCCGACACTCCGATACCCCGATACTCCGCTACTGAGGTTTCCCGTGGCCACTGAGATCTACGTCCCCAAACTCGGCATGACCATGACCGAGGGCACAGTCGCCGAGTGGCACATCCCGGACGGCGGCGAGGTGAAGGCCGGTGAGTCCATCTTCCGTCTCGAGACCGAGAAGATTGAGTTCGAGGTCGAAGCCGAAGGCCCTGGGATCGTCCGTCACGTCGTCCCGGAGGGAACGACGCTGGAGTGCGGCGCCGTCGTGGCATACGTGCTCGCGCCCGGCGAGGCGATGCCTCCGGGTGCACTGTTGGCGGCCTCGGCCGAAGCGGTCACGGCGGTCACGGCGGTCGGCGCGTCTACCTCGACGCCCCTTGCGCAGGACGGCGGACGAGTAGCAGCCTCGCCTGCGGCCAGGCGTCTCGCTGAGGACCGAGGGATCCCCATCGCTGCGGTCACCGGTACCGGGCCTGGCGGTCGCGTCACCGAGGACGATGTGGCGCGCTACCAGCCACCGGTAGGGCCGCCACCGGCCGCAGCACAACCCGGCGCGGGCGAGGTCGCCGCCTCGCCGATCGCCCGGCGGCTCGCCGAGCAGCTCGGTGTAGACCTGGCGCAGGTGAAAGGCACAGGGCCCGGCGGCCGCATCACGAAGGAAGACGTGGAGGCTGCTGCTTCGCCCCAGCCGTCCCCGACGGTTCAGCGCGGTACTCTCGCGACATCGACGGACGCTGCCGCAGCACAGGTCATCCCCATCCGCGGCGTCCGGAAGGTGATCTTTGAGCGCATGACCGCCAGCCTCCAGACGATGGCGCAGCTCACGCTCGCGATGGAGGTGGCGATGGACGATGCGGTCCGGCTGCGCGCCTCGCTCATCGAGGAGTGGGCTGCGGGGGGCATCCGCCCGTCGCACACTGACCTCGTCATCCGCGCGGTCGCGAAGGCCCTGGCCGAGCACCGCTCGTTCAATGCGGAAGTGCGCGCCGACGGCATCCACCTCCTGCCCGATATCCACATCGGTATGGCGGTCTCGACTGACGCGGGCCTCATGGTGCCGGTGATCCGCCACGCTGACCGCTTCTCGCTCAAGGAAATAGCCGTGGAAGCGCGACGGCTCGCGGAGGGCGCGCGCGCCGGAAGACTCGGCCCTGACGACTACGCCGGCGGCGCCTTCTCCGTGACGGCCCTGGGCATGTACGGCGTCGACTTTTTCACGCCGATCATCAACCCGCCGAACGTGGCCATCCTCGGCGTCGGCCGCATCCACGACACCACGGCCTGGGAAGGCGACCGCCCCGTGAAGCGCCAGGCGATGACCCTGAGCCTCACCTGGGACCACCGTGTGAACGACGGCGCTCCCGCGGCCGACTTTGCGGGCGCGGTCAAAGCCCTGCTCGAATCGCCGTACCGGCTGTTGGTCTAACCTCATTCGTCCGGACGCGGCACAATGGGATCGCGGTCCACATGCGCGCCGCAAAGAGGTAGCCATGGCAGACCAGCAGTTCGACCTGATCGTTGTCGGCGGCGGCCCCGGCGGATACGTGGCGGCCATCCGCGCTGCCCAGCTCGGTATGAAGACGGCCGTCGTCGAACGCGAGGCGCTCGGCGGCATCTGCCTGAACTGGGGTTGCATCCCCACCAAGGCCCTGCTTCGCACGGCCGAGCTCTACTCGGGCCTCGGCCACCTTGACCCGTTCGGCATCTCCGTAGAGGGCGTGTCGTTCGACATAACGCGTGTCGTCAAGCGCTCCCGTGACGTGGCCGCGCAGCTTAGCAACGGCGTCAAGGGCCTGATGCGCAAAAACAAGGTCCAGGTGTTTGACGGCACGGCGACGCTCGCGGGCAAGGGTCGCTTGAGCGTGGCGAAGGATGGCCAGGCCGTGGCGGACCTTGCGGCCCCCCATATCATCCTTGCCACGGGTGCCCGCGCCCGTGAGTTGCCCGGTCTTGAACCCGACGGCAAGCTCGTGTGGAGTTACCGCGAAGCGATGGTCCCGCCGGAGATGCCGCGCTCGCTCCTCATCATCGGTTCGGGCGCGATCGGCATGGAGTTCGCGAGTTTCTATCGCGCGCTCGGCGCCGATGTGACCGTGGTCGAAATCCTCCCCCAGATCCTCCCGGTCGAGGACGACGAGATTTCGGCCTTCGCCCGGCGCCAGTTCGAGAAGCAGGGAATCGTCTTCCACACGTCCGCCAAGGTCGTGGCGCTGG
>JAYUAG010000463.1:0-3321 GCA_043741475.1 Thermoflexaceae bacterium
CAGTGTGGTCGCGGCGAAGAGCTTGCGTGTGGTCATGCTGTGGATGCGCATGTTGAGTACTCCTTGACCAGGTGGGTGGGCAAATCGCGCCGGCCGCGATGGACGGGGATGGGCACGGGCGCGAAGACGATGGGGTGGGACGCTGTCCTGAGCTCGGGGGCGCGCAGTTCCTTTCCGGGCCAGAGGAAGGCGAGCGCACAGGACAGGGCGAAGCGAAGGCTTCACCGCTGCCCAACCAATCAGCTGCTAGACTGGCGTGCGCAAGGCTCCGTCAACGGTCTTCCTTGCGACCCGCGCTGCCGGGAGGTTGCGAGCGCCCCGGTAGCGCCTTTGTTCACCTGTATATCTGCAGAGCGGCGCAAAAGGATTCGGCGGGCGGAACCACAAAGACGCGTCAGTCGGCGGCGAGAACCAGCGGGTAGCCGCACGCCGCCGTGCGCGCGGGCGGGCGGAACATGCCCGGAGACCGGTTGGGCCCCGATCCGCAACACGCTCCCGGCTGGGAGCGTCAGTCCGCGGCCACGGCGGGCCGCGGCTACCAGATTTTACTGAACGGCCACTCGCCAGGACTTGCCACGGGGCCCTGAGGATGCCCGGCGCGTGTTCGGCCCCGCTGCAAACGACCCTGGCGCTACCAGAGCGGCGGCAGCGCCCCCGTGAGCAGCGCTTTGCCCGCCGCCTCGTACACGTTCGCGGCGGCGACCACGTGCTGACAGGCCGTATTGATGTCGCGAAACTGGCGGTCCAGGGTGTTCGGTGTGTAGACCGTCGCTGAGCCGGCGGCGTGATAGAGCAGGCCAACGGCGCGAGCGCAGGCGTCGTGCGCGTAGGTGATCGCGAGCCGTAGCTTCGCCCGCTGTTCGACTGTAGGCTCTTCAGCCGCGACGAGCGTCTCCCAGAGCGACCCCAACGCCCCGTAGACGAATCCCCGCGCGGATTCGACCAGCGCTGTCGCCTCCGCGAGGGCCACCTGTATGGCCGACTGCGCGTGTGGCGGAGCGCCCCCGAACTTGTTCTCCTTGCGACGGATGAGTGTGGTGAACTCCTCGAGGGCGCCCCGGCCGATGCCGAGCGGGACGCCCGGGTGGTTGGAGAGGAAGAGCGAGTTGAGCGCCCAGAGCGGTCCCGGACGCTGGGCCCGCCCCGTGAACAGGTCGCAGGTGTGCTCGGCCGGGACGAAGAGGTCGTCGAAGACGAAGTCGGCGCTGCCCGTGCCGCGCAGGCCGCCAGTGTGCCAGGTGTCCAGCACCTGGACCTCTTCGACGGGCGCGAAGGCGTGGACGCGCACAGGCGCGCCCGTACCGTCGAGCACGGGCTGGTCACCGTCGAACAAGACCGTGCCCGCCACCACCCAGGCCGAGTGGCTGATGCCGCTGCCGAAGGGCCAGCGCCCGCTCACCTGGTAGCCGCCGAGGACGGCGGTCGCGCGGCCGGGCGGGGCGAAGGCGGCGGCGGTGACAATGTCCGGGCTTGGGTACATTCCACGGGCGACGCCCTGGTCGAGGAAGGCGTTAAAGTAGGTGTTGGCCGAGGCGATCATCGCGCACCAGCCCGCCGAACCGGAGGCTGCCGAGATCTCTTCGACCACGCGGTTCTGCGTGAGCGGGTCGACTTCGCAGCCGCCCCAGGCGCGGGGCATAGACATGCGGAAACAGCCCGCATCGCGCAGCGCGGCCACGATCTGTCCGGGAAGCTGATGCGCCTCGTCGATCTCGTCACCAGCGGCGCGAAGCGTCGGCGCGAGCCCACGCGCATTCGCGATGAGCTGCTCGGCTGTCTCGACCGGCGGTACTGTCGGGGCTGCGGCCATGTTTCTCCTCAGTGGGGTCGGCCTCGGGGATCCGGTGCCCGTGGCCCGGCTCTCATAGCCGGGCCGGGGACGGAGTTTCGGGTCGCCCGGGCTGTTCGATGCAGAATCCCTACCCGCTTGCTGACGCGCGCGCGGTTCCCTCCGTGTGCGTGCCCGGGGCAAGGGCCGCGGGTCACTGCTCCCCTTCGCCCGCGAAGCCGGGAGAAGGGGCGGGGGGATGAGGGCACGCCTTTACGTCTGCGGCGCCGTCTGCTGCCTTCGCACCGGCTTGTGGCCCCAGAGGCTGCCGGAATCGTAGTGCTCGACCTGCCACGTGCAATCGTCGACCTCGCGCGCGCCCCAGCCGTACTCGACCCCGAACATCGAGGGGTTCGCCATGTAGAACGAGACCATCTCGTCGTTGCTGTGGCGGCCCATGGAGACGAGCAGTGGCGCCGAGCCATCCTGGACGGCGTCGTAGGCGCGGCCGACGGGGTTGATCGAATCGAGCTGCAACATGAAGTGGTTGATGCGCTTCTTCGCGTTCGGCACTTCCGCGAAGGCGATGCTGTGGTGGCGCGGGTTGCAGTGGAGGAAGCCGAGGTTCAGCCGGTCGTTCACGTAATCGGTGACCTTAAGGCCGAGCATGGTCGTGTAGAAGTCCATTGCCCGGTCCAGCTTCTGGACGGTGAGCACGAGGTGACCGAGGCCCTGATCGCCCGCGACGAAGCCTGTATCGCCCTTGGGCGAGCGGAAGGGCCGCACGGCAGTCTCGGGGCCATGGAAGACCTCGACATCGTAGCCATCCGGGTCGGTGAAACGGATGAGGCCACTAACGTGACGGCGCTCCAACTCCTCGCGCGTGCCGCCGGCGACCGCGACGCCAGCCGCGTCGAGCCGGGCGCCGATCGCGTCCATGTCCGCGGCGGAGTCGCACTGCCAGCCGACGTAGGCGATGTCATCGCGTTCGTCGGGGCGCATCTCGAAGCGGTGATGGTGGTCGTCCATGCCGAGAAGCAAGGAGCCGTCGGCTTCGCGTCCGGCGACGCCGAGGCCGAGCAGACCTTCGGCGTAGCCCTCCCAGGCGCCCACATCCTTGACGCCGATGCCCAGGTAACCAAGTTGCGTGACCGCTGCCATGGCGGGAGCCTCCAGAAGGTAGTCCCGTCATCATACGCCCGAGCGCAAGGGTTGGTGGAACCACGAGACAGGAAGATTTGCGCGATGGGCACGAACGCTGAGCCCAATCTTTGGATTGTTCGTCCCCAGGCATCAGTCGAATGCGGTGATTCGGGCAATGTCCCGAGGCAGTGAGTGAACTAGCTCACACACTGCCTCAAAGTGCGTGTCAATAGCACTTGAAACCCTCGCGAGAGGGATCTACTCTCCACTCGAACCTCCGTTGATTTGAACATGCGTACCAAATGAGTCCTCCGCTGGAAATCCTGGGAGCAAGTGCCCGGCCGGTGGCGCGCACAGTAGCGCCGGTAGCGGAGACTACCGTCTGGTGAACCGGTAGGTGCAGCTGGTGC